>JAGLYY010000427.1 GCA_023131935.1 Spirochaetales bacterium
CCGGTCCTATTTAATATATTCAATAAGAAGCCGCAGGGTATTTTCAAGACCCTCCCCGCCCTGAGGATTGAACCTTTGTTGGTTTTTTCCGGTGTAAATCCTGAATCTCCGCAAACCCGGCAGACATAATCTTCAATTTGCCGAAGTTTTTAATTTCATAGAAAAAAATCCTTCCTTTTAATCAAGAAATCGATTTCCAGTTTATCAAAGTTTGATACATCGAGGGAAGCAGGTAAGGATCTTTATTCTATTGGATAACTAATGCAATTTTGGAAGGATAAGGGAAAACCTCAGGATAACGGATGTAATTTATGTCGCTTGAAAATCTTCACACAATCTTCACATTACTTCCATCCAAAGTACATACACAGGCTATAGATTTTTAAATAAGAATTATTTACAGGAGGTCAGTGATGACAAGAAAAATCATATTTATTCTGATTGGCCTGCTTATTACAGCAGGAATCTTCGCTTCCGACCACGAACTTACAGGCAGGGATATTGCTGTTAAAGGTTCGGTACGTATATTGGAAGGAACTTTTGAAACGGAAGATGGTGAATGGTATCTGCGGATAAAGGATCAATCCTATGCTGTTCATAAGGGTCCCGATTGGTATACTGAAGAGGTCGGATTCATTGAGCCTGAAGGGAAACAGGTTGTGATTGAAGGATTTGTGCTTGACAATGCAATCTCCCCATGCACAATCACAATCGAAAATACCCGGTATGTCTTCAGGAGCTTAGAGGGACGGCCTCTATGGTCGGGTCGTGGAAATCGTCAAAATGATGTCAGCTCCGAATGTGAAGAATCCGAAGAGGGAGGGGGTAATCGATGAATCGTTGGCAAAGGATGCTGATTGCTGTTTTTTTCCTTTCTACGGCAGGCGCATATGCGTGCGAATTTTCATATACCCTTACAGGGGCGGATGGCTCATCACAGAGCATCCGCCCGGGTACCGATATACAGCTTGATCAGGGTGAGACTTATACCCTTAAAGTTATCTTTACTGAGGACCATGGAAATTGCAAAATAAGCCCGGAGGACACTGATTTTCTTTTAGATGAAGAAAAGTGGAAAACCTCCAAGGATTATCTTACACTTCAGCTCATTGACAGTATTATCTGGCATGATCTGGATTCAAGGCGCCACATAGCAGAAATCAGTTTTCGTGCGACAGTCACCGGGACATGTGAACTGGAGATTATAAGAGACTGTGACAAAGGGGGTTACAATGAGATCCTCCGATTTATTATAAATAGAGGCTGTCCGGTAACTAATAGTAATAAATTTCAGCGCTGTATATAGTGGTATTAAAATATGAAGACACCATATATAGTGCTAAGAACAGCCTCGATTCAGTGGGATTAAGTTAAGGGACGGCCTGAATTAAGGGGAGAGTATGGCAAAAAAAACACTGAAAAATATTGCAAAAAAGCAGAGCTGGGTAAGAAGGGTAATTCAAATAGGGTTTTTTGTTTTTGTATTTTTGCTTACAGCGGCACACGTAATGGAAGAAAGGGGGATAGAACTTCCTTTTTCAAGAGTTGCCAGTCTGCACGCGCTCTGCCCATTTGGAGCTGTGGAAACAATAGGCCGCTTAATTACTCAAGGAAGCTTTATTCCAAAAACACACGAATCCAATTTCTGGATGTTTTTAGCCACAGCAGGAATTACAGTGTTAATCGGTGCGGCATTCTGCGGCTGGCTGTGTCCTTTAGGCTCAATACAGGATTGGGTAGGAAGATTGGGGAAAAGGATATTTAAAAAGCGTTACAATCGTTTTGTACCCCCTAAGCTGGACAGGCTTTTAGGTTTCTTGCGTTATGTAGTGCTTATATTAGTTGTTGTACAGACAACCCGCATGCTGAGCCTTGCTTTTGTAAAAGTGGATCCCTACTATGCCCTGTTCCACTTCTGGACAGGAGAGGCCCTTCCAAGCGCAATTATTGTGCTGGCAGTTGTACTTGCTGCATCCCTTTTTGTGGAGCGTCCATGGTGCCGGTGGCTGTGCCCTTTCGGCGCTGTACTGGGGTTGGTACAGCTTATCTCACCATGGAAGATAAGGCGAAACACCAATCTCTGCACTTCATGCGGACTATGCGGCAGAACCTGTCCCATGAATATAGATGTGGATAAGAAGACAGCTGTATACGATACTCGCTGTAACCGCTGTGGTGAATGTCTGGCTGCCTGTCCTGTAGCAGGCGCTTTGGATCATTCGTTTCCCGGGAAAAGTAAATCCGGGACTCAAAAATTGTCTCTTAAAAACAGGTTCCTGACTGCGGGAATTATACTCGTTCTTTTTGCCGCCCCCATTTTAATTGCCAAACAGGCAGGCTTGTTTATAACATCAAACAAGAAGGAGATAATTCAGGGAAAGCTGGAAATTGACGATATAAAGGCTTCAATGACTTTAGATGATCTTGCTAAGGGCTTTGACTCTACCTTGGTGACTCTTTTACACTATTTAGGTCTGCCTTCTGATATGTCCGGGGATACCAAGCTTAAAGATATTGAGGACGTAATTGAAACAGTTACAACCAGGGTTATCAGAGAGAAGATGGCATCATTTTGACAGCCTTGTCGGCACTGCTGTTTCTTTTTTCCCTTTTTTCCGGATAAGTTCCGGTGCATTTCCCATTAAATAAGAGAAGATACATTTTTGATCAGGGCTTCTTGATCCACTGCCTTGCTGGTAGTATGTCTGTGAAAAGCCAGATTATTGAATCTCGTATCTTTTTTTAACATTATATTTGTAGCTTTATTTAATAATATGACCTATAATTATTTTGTAAGGGTATTGATCCCTACCTGGTAATGAAAACCTCGCTTAAAAATTTTATCACCAGCTCTAATAAAAATCCATAAGGGGAAAATTCTAATGAATATTATTGAGATTAACAAATTAACAAAATACTACGGTAAAGCCAGGGGTATTATTGATGTAAGTTTCAATGTAAAAAAGGGGGAGATATTCGGGTTTATCGGACCTAATGGCGCAGGAAAATCAACTACAATTCGAACATTGTTATCACTGATTTATCCAACTAGCGGCAGTGCAAAAATTTTCGGAAAACATATTATTAAAGATGGTCCTGAAATTAGAAAAGAAATTGGATATTTACCTTCTGAAATATTTTATTATGATAAAATGAAAGTTAAGGATCTCCTCAAGTATTCAGCTAGTTTTTATAAGAAAGATTGTACAAAACGGATGTATGAATTGGCGGATATTATGGAATTAGACTTAACGAGACGTATTGAAGATTTATCCTATGGTAATAAGAAAAAAGTTGGTATTGTACAAGGGCTTTTGCATGAACCTAAATTACTTATGCTAGATGAGCCGACAAGCGGCTTAGATCCCTTTATGCAGAAGAAGTTTTTTGATCTGGTTGTAGAAGAAAATAAAAAAGGAACAACTGTATTATTTTCCTCACATATATTGGCTGAAGTACAACAGTTATGTAACCGTGTAGCAATTATAAAAGAAGGATCTATTGTTAAAATAGAAGATATTAAAAAATTACAGGAAGATCATTATAAAAAAATCATTATCAAAGGCAAAGACCTTGATGTAAAGAAATTCAACATCCCTGAAGTTAAGGAGCTTGTCAAAAATAATAATGAACTTAGTTTTTTTTACAATGGGGATATTAATAAGATAATACAAACAATTGGTTCGGGAATCATCAAGGATATACTTATTTTAGATCCGTCTTTGGAAGAAATTTTTATCCATTATTATAAGTAGGTGAGGGCTATGAATATATATTTATATGAAGTAAAAACGTACTTTAAATCCATTATTATCTGGTCATTATCTATCTTAGGGATCATGTTAATGTTTATGTCTTTTTATACTAGTTTTGCTTCAGATGCTGCATTAATGGATAAGCTTTTGCAGAATTACCCGGAAGAATTATTAAAAGCATTCGGTATGGATAGTGGTTTATCCATTTCTTCTATTTTGGGATATTTCGCTATGATCTTTTTATTTGTTCAACTTTGTGCTGCTATTCAAAGTGCTAACTATGGTTTTCATTTATTATCGGTAGAAGAGAGAGAACTTACAGCAGACTTTTTAATGAGCAAACCAGTATCGCGAAGAAAAATTATTATAAGTAAATTTCTTGCTGCTTTTACCAGTTTAACAATTACAAACATATTCATTTGGCTGGGAAGTTTCGGTTCCATATTTATCTTTGGAGGTGGCAATACCTATAGTATTAAAAACTTAATTCTACTATTGCTGACAACAACATTATTTCAGTTGTTCTTTTTAAGTGTTGGTATGATAATCTCAGTATCTATAAAAAAAGTTCGAAGTGTACTTTCTTTCTCCATGGCTCTTTCCTTCAGTATGTATATTTTTAATGCTCTACAAAGTATATTAGGCGGCGAAATTCTGGGGATTCTCTCCCCTTTCTATCACTTTGAACCTGCATATATCTTAAAAAATGGTCAATATAATATGCCTATGGTCGCTATTAGTATTATTGTCATTATTGTTTCATTGGCATCCAGTTATATATTATACCTAAAACGAAATATTCTTTCTGCCAGATAGGAGATATTTATATGAATGTAATTAAAAGAGAGTTAAGAGCACATCTAAAAGCGCTTATAATCTGGAGTATTTGTATTTTTATTATGATTATGCTTTCCATGTCTGAATTTTCCGTATATTACAACAATCCGGAATTGGCAGCCATATTAGATACCATGCCGAAAGCTATGTTAAAAGCATTTAGTATAAATAGTGCTAATTTAACAACTGTCAGTGGTTATGTAAGCATTTTATCAATCTATTTCTACATTATGTTAGGAATTCATGCAGTATTACTTGGCAGCTCCATTATCTCTAAAGAGGAAAGGGATAAAACTGCAGAATTCCTATATACATTACCTACATCAAGACAAAAGATCATAACTGGAAAACTTGTTGCAGCAGTGATTAATTGTTTAATTCTTTTAGGAGTTACTTGTTTGGCTGTTATTGTAGCAATATTAAAATATGAACCTGGAGAAACATTTTTTGCATTTTTAAAACTGAACATGCTCTCAATATTTTTCATTCAAATGATATTTTTAAGTATAGGCATGTTAATGGCATCCATTATAAAACGATATAAAAAATCAGGTTCCATCTCTGTGTCCATTTTACTTGGCACATATATATTATCAGTTGGAATTAGTTTTAGTGACAAAATTGAGTTTATGAAATATATTACTCCGTTTAAGTATTTTGAACCCTTATATCTCCTTAACGAAAATAAAATGGAAGGTGTTTATATAATTATTTCTTCTATTTTAATACTAATTTGTTTAATTGGTACTTTCTATTTTTATCCAAGACGGGATTTACGTATTTAGATGGACGATTTATCTTTAAAAATAACGGACTTAGCTCTGTTATGTCCTAAACGGGAGGGTTTGACGTGGTTCGCGCTGCCCAATATTTTTCCCTAAGTATTTTCGCACGAACCATGCCAAAACAGAAATTTACTCCAATTTTTATTATAAAGCGTATTTCACACTAATGCCTTTATTAATTTTGGCTTCTCCTTTCTCAATCTTTCATTATATTCCTTAAAATTTTTAAATTTTCTGCTTATTATGTATAGATTACTAAAAAGATCTTCTAAAATTTTTCTATGCTTTAAGATCATATATTTCCAGATTTTCATCCATTTTCTATTTCTTTTTATTTGTTCTTTTCTAGTTTTTTTGTCAACATTAGGGATATTTGCTTTTATCTCCTTAAGGAATTCTTCGTATGTTTTATCATATTTATCAAATATCCCAACATTCATTTTTTGATCATCATTTAGTATGTCTTCGAGATATTTCCTGATTTTTTTAGGAAATATAATTTCAGGACTATTATCCAAGAGATTTATTATATTCTTAAATGCATTTTTTTCCTTTTCATCTTTTAATGTATTATTAACAAACTCTTTAAAAACTATACTATATCCTATTCCTATTTTCCCTGGAAAAACTCTTTTTAATTCATTTTCAATATAATCTTTTCTTTTCTCATATATTGGTGTTATGCTATTTTCAGCAATTAGAATATTCTCAATTATTGATTTATCATTATTTCCATTTATAGTGATTTTAATTTTATTTATATTTGTCTTTAATTTTTCTAAATGTTTTACTTCATTTTCGAACTCATTGAGTTTATTTTCAAATAATTCATTGATATCTATTTTCTTATGAAAATAATCATACATCTCTTGTATTGAGAAACGCATTTTCGATAAAAAAGATATCAAATGCAGGCTTTTCAGATCTTCTTCGTTGAAGAGTCTATACCCATTTGTATCATAAGAAATATCTATCAATCCCTTTTTTTCATAATAATAAATTGCCTTCCGTGTTAATCCTGTCTTTAACATTGCATCTTGAATTGTCATAATTTACTCTCTTTAAAGATTTTCCTTTAAGGTAAGGTTTACCCTTAGGGTAAAGTCAAGGAAATTTTTTACTTTATAACATATCACATCTAAAATTCCACTAATCAAATCTCTTTTATCCAAAGCTGCAGTGAAATTGATGTAATATTATCATATTCCCGAATTGAAGCGGGATAAATCGTTCTTTTGCTCAGTTATTATGTCTATAAGGATATTCTCCACGCGTATCTCCCAATATCT
>JAGLYY010000428.1 GCA_023131935.1 Spirochaetales bacterium
CCCCAGGTGGGGCAAACCTTTTTAGAGTGCTACGAAGGTTGGTTTTTTCTCCCAATGTTATTCTTTCTACCAGAAGGAAATATTCATTATTTTATCGGACGATAATCTGAAATTCACCTTAATACATACACTGCCTTATGATAGCCGTGTAAAAAGTGCAGGCTTCGTGGCACTCCTAATCCCTTTTCTGCTCTTTCCGTAAAGTAAGAGAGTCTTTTAGTAGATCACTTTCGCGCTTGCACTCGGGGATAAAAAGGCCTATCATATATTGAACAACAGCCAGTGGAGTCAAACTCCAGGGAGGAAGTTATGGTGAAAAAGTCTTTGCTTCTGGCACTCATTGTAGCGGCGTTTCTGTTGATTCAGTGTGATGTGATTTGGGACAGCCTGTTCGGCCCCGACGAACCCAGGGAGGTCACATATGCTGTGACCAGTTCCACCGCAGATGTCTCGGTCAGTATTGTTGCCTCTGATAAAACGGGTCAGGTGTACAGCGTCTGGGCGGAAACGAATTGGAACTCGAGCTTCGTTGTTGAACCGAAAGATCAGCCGCTGGTGGTGATTCTTTCAGCCAAAAACTATGGTCCAGCTTCCAGTAGTATCACCGTGAGTATATCCGTAGACGGTACCACGGTAGACTCAGACACAGCAGCATACACTAAGTCCGCCGTAGCGACGACCACGGTTGATTAGTTGCCGGAATCTTATTTTAAAACATTGTTTACCAGAAGTATAATCCCGCCTGCGAGAGCTGCTCCGCCCCAGACAGCCAGGAAAATCTGCGTACCAATTACTCCGAGAAACTTCTTAAAACCCTCGATCTTTCCCATATTCCATACTTTAGATGGAACCTTAAAAAGACCAAGAACTATACAAAACAACCCATAGAGCCCTAAGAAAATCACTAATAATATCATTATTTTCTCCTTAAAATATTTATGAAAGACCTTTAATGATCTTTTTTCGCAACAACATAAAATAAAGCCCTGTTAGTCCCACCATTACAGCTGACTTCCAGGCAATGCCGCCCCATCTGGCGGTTTCTGTAAAGATTTCTTCAAAAATATCGTAAGCCCAGTAAAAGGGTGCCCACCAGACAACCCAGTGCCAATTATCAGGCAGAAGGGTGCCTCCTAGTATTGCAAGCATTACTACCATCGAAAGCATCTTTCCAAGTCCTATGGTCTCTGTTTCATTTTTCCCCAAAGCGCCGAGAAGAAGTCCAAATAGAAGGGTAACAGGATAAGATATCAATATCACCACATACACCTGGAGAATATTAACCTGTAAGAGCCCCAGCACCAACATTGCTATGATGGTGTAGGCCGCCATTATCAACAGAGGTTGGAGGCTCTTTCCCATAAAGTAATCTACCTTGGTTACAGGTGAAATCCTTATAGCTTTGTCAGTTCCCTCCTCTTTGTCGTTCACGATACCGAGTCCGAGAATAAAACCCATTACGATAATCATAAAAATCAGGAAAATCGATCCGCCCATAGTAGCTACCGGGGATATTTTAGTACGATCCGAAAGTTCAGAAGGTACCGCGGAAGAGAATGTTGTGATCCTTGGGACATTTGGATAATTCTCCCGGTGATAACGCTGACGAATCAGCTTTGCCGAGGTGGAAAACACTTTATTGCTTTCCTTAGACATCTCCAGTACGGAAACATATTGTTTTTCTACCGGATCCCAATAAAGGCCTTCAGCTGAACCGGTTCCCCGCAGTTTCTGCTCCATCTCTTCAATGGATTTATAGGTTTTTACATCCATCGTTTCATCAATATATTCAATCATTTCTGCTTCTACGGCGTTAGACCCTTCGGATACCACAGCAATTGTACGTTCTGTGTTTTCCATCGCCGGCAGGAAGGATCTAAGAATGATAAGGATTATTACCGGTACAATTATCATATAGGCGCCCATAAAGTTTTTAATGTTCCTTTTAACATCAAAACGGAATATCTCAAAAAATTGTTTCATGCTACGCCTCCTTCCGGATCTTTCTATTGAAGATCATTGCCGATAGAGGTAAAAGAATCACATTTATACCGGCAAGAATTGCGGCTCCCTGCCGGATAATATGACTGTTATTATCCGGGAATATCGCGGCATCCAGGCCAAAAATAGTATGGTAGGAAGGGATAAACTTTAACCAGTCAGGTGAAAATATCGGTGAGAACAGCGATATAACCGGAAGCGCGAGAACCATCATCAAAAGAATAACCCAAAGCATGGCTCCTATAGGGTTCTTAAAAAAACTTCCAAGAATTACTCCGATACCGGAGCCCATTATAATTGTTAGAACAATGATAAGGAGGGACTCTAAATACCCCTTAAAACCAATCATTGGAAGATACAGAACGGAGAAACTGAAAAGTCCCGTTAGTAGTATTACCAGGTGTTTGCTGACAAGAAATTCCCATAGGCTCCCGGGGGATATGCGGAATGCCCGAATGGTTAAGTCGGTCCTTTCCTGACCGATAAGGGACACCATTGTAAAGAGGCCGAGAATGCCCACTATCTGCAATAATATTGGCGGCATTATCCGCTTATTAAAAGGAAGAATATCCCGGATTCCCCATTGCAGAGAAGTAATTCTTACGGCTTCATATACATCCAGGGGATACATTCCTGCAGGCGGCGTTAACATCGAAAATAGATCTTCCATTTCTATCTCCACATCCCTTGCAATCCACTCGCTGGTATACGGTTGTGTCAAAAATTCGACCTTAAAATGGTCAATTCCCTGTTTTGTGATAATCATGCCCATCGCGGATTTATTTTCCAGCATACCTTCTATTATTTCTTCCCGGCTTTCAACGTAATATTCCCCTTTTCTCTCTTCATGATCCGGCAGGACGCTTTTTACGAAATTTTCTATAATTTTTGTAGGATCGTAAATGAAAACGGCAGCCTCCTTTTTTAAGTCCGCGGGGATAATAAATAACAACAGCAATACAATAAAGACGGCAAAGCCTATCTCCAGGATAATAAACACGTCTTTAATTCCGAGAATTAAATCTTTTTGAAACAGGTTGCGAATTCGATTCATATCAACCCCCTATTCCAGTCCGCGGCCGGTGAGTTTGATGAAAATTTCCTCTAGTGTCGGTTCCCCTGAGTGGAGGGTTTTTACATCATGCTCCCCGATAAATTTCTGGAGTTTAGCTTTGTCAGTTCCAGTCATACCAAACTCTTTTGCCTTCAGAGTATTATCCTCAAGATATTCCACAGTGACAGTAAGCTGTCCGTATTTCAGCTTTAGATTTTTAGGAGTATCTATTGCCGCAATCTTACCGTCCACTATAAAGGCTACCTGGTCACAGAGATCGTCCGCCACAAACATGTTATGTGTGGTAAGAAAAATGGTGGTTCCTTCACTCTGTTTTCTTCGGATAATTCCCTTTATGCTGTTTGCGGTTGTCGGATCAAGTCCCAGAGTCGGCTCATCGAGAAACCAGATATCGGGCTTATTCATCATGGACCGGGCAAATCCCAGTCTTTGCTTCATCCCCTTGGAATAAGCTCCTGCCTTTTTCTTTGCGTCTTCCCGGAGCCCGACCATTTCAAGAATTTCCATAGGATCCTCAGTCTCTCTGTTATAAAGTCCGGCATGAAACTTCAGATTATCCAGCCCGGTCAATTTTTTATACACGTTGGGTATTTCGAAGCCCACGCCTATCCGGTTGAAAAAGGCTTTATCCGGTTTTGTAAGCCGTGGTTTCCCGTCAATTACAAGTTCTCCCTGCTGCAGTTCCAGAAGACCTGAGATAACATTCTGTGTAGTGGTTTTGCCCGCTCCGCTGGGACCTAAAAATCCGAAGATTTCCCCTTTACCGATATCAAAACTGACATCATATACCGCGTAATCATCATTCTTTTTATAAGAATAATACACATTCTTCACTTCAATCATAATCTTATCCGTCTCCTTTTTCTTTGTGTTCTATTTTGCAGAGCCCATATTTCAGTATATTTAAAAAATCATCGTATATCTTTTCACCTTCCTCTCCGAATGGGTCAGTAGGATTTTTAGATAGAAGCAATTCACCCACTCCCCCAATCAGGGTCTGAGTATAATAACTAATGATTTCCGGAGAATATGTGTCGGTTAATTCTCCCCGGGCTATGGAGTTTTCGATGGGTTTTATATAAAGGTGATGGGGGTCTGAATCCATTTGTGCAAATGCTTCGTCGGTTATGGTTTTTCTTAGTTTTTCCTTCTCCAGAGTTTTATTCACGACCATATCATTTGCAATCTGAATAGCCAAAGGATTCTCTTTAGCCCACTGTATGCCGAGTTTAATAGCAAGCTTGATAAATTCGAAGAATCCCATCTGGTCCAGCCTTGAGAGTGCCGGCGCCAGAAATTCCATCTTTTGATTGGTTACCTCCCTCAGGATAGCGCCGTAAATATCGGTCTTATCCTCAAAGTACTGGTAGAAACTTCCACGGGGAATTCCTGAGGCTTTTACAATTCGCTGTATGCTTGATAAGTCATAGCCATATTGTGCAAACTCATCAGTCGCCGCTTTGAGAATATTTTGGCGCTTGGATTCCGGCAGGTTAAAAAAAGTTTGTTTTGGGATAGCTGTTCACCTCCTTTACGTAAGGTTACATCACTAATGAGTTCATGGTTTTATTAAATATGACAGTTTCGTCATATGACAACATTGTCATGTAAACTATGATTCTATTCTTTCAACATGTCAAGGTTTTTCCGAATTTTTTTGATTGCCCCAATAACTCGTTCAAGTAAACCGCTTCATCAGGGATGATTCTTCCTCGATCCGTCCCTCTATCCTATCCACTGTGTTGCGCCCTAGGGATAAAAATACCTATCATTCGCTAATAATTTCCAGGCCGGAATTAATAATCCCCCAGCTTATCAAGGAAATCACTTATCTTCAGATGAATTACAACATCCGCTATATCATTAAGAGGGGTGGGGGATAATGTAATTATTGCCAGATCGGCCCCATTCATTTTAGCCTCCTGCGGGAATCCTGCCGCGGGATAGACCTGGAGAGTAGATCCAACGGCAATCATGAGGTCGCAGCTTGTTGACAGGTTTGCTGCCCGCTCAATATCCTTTGTATTCAGGCTCTGGCCGAATGAGATGGTATTGGGCTTAAGAAGTCCGCCGCATTCAGGACAGAGCGGGATTTCGCGGTCCTTCATATATTGTTTATAAACCTCATTTGAGTCAATAAGAAATCCACAGGAAAGGCAGACTGTTTCAAGAGAATTGCCATGAATGTTGACAATAATATCAGAAGGAATTCCGCTTTTTTCATGCAGACCGTCAATGTTCTGGGTGATAAGACCGACCAGTTTCCCCTGATCGTACAGATTCTTGAAAAACAAATGCCCCCTGTTCGGCGTTGCATCTCTTATCGCCGGCCAGAGGTCCACTTTGCGCTTCCAGTACAGTTCCCGTTTGGCAGGATCGCTTACAAACTCATTAAAATACACAGGCTGAAACTTTTCCCATATGCCGCCCTTACTGCGGTAATCGGGGATGCCGGATTCCGTACTGATTCCCGCGCCTGTAAAGCCGGCAATTTTTGAGCTACTTTTTAACAGATTTTGGAACTTTTCAATCTGCTCCGCTTCGTTTTTCATAAA
>JAGLYY010000429.1 GCA_023131935.1 Spirochaetales bacterium
ATAGAGCAATTCTCATTTTGACATGACTCATGATACAGCTGGATAGAATTAGATAGATAATGAGAATAGCCAAATCAGTAAGCCTGATTTATTACCGGTTTGTAGCGAAACCTTCAATTTTTCTGGAGGTTTTCGCGGGAACCGATCGAAGCAAACAAGTCAAATAGGCTATAATCAGAACTGC
This sequence comes from Spirochaetales bacterium, assembly GCA_023131935.1. GTDB lineage: Bacteria > Spirochaetota > Spirochaetia > JAGLYY01 > JAGLYY01 > JAGLYY01. The sequence continues at coordinate 185 of JAGLYY010000429.1, forward strand.
TGAAAACAATAGTGTTGGTCCTGGTATGAAATATGGAGAATAATGTCAGGTGAAAGGCCGCCCAGCCATTCCGGGATATTCTCTATACCGATGATTGCACCTTCATTTACTGCACTATGTAAGAGACAGGTTTTTTTTAACTATTTTATACAACTGGTATATAATAGTTATTTATAATAATCAGAAGAGAAATCTGGGATCGACTGGTCCGGGATTTTCACAGACCGGAAATTTCTATTCTTCCTGGTCCAAGACAAACAGGGAAGACATTTCTGATAAACAGGCTTAAGGAATATGCACTGGAACAGGAGTTAAGAGTAAACTTCAGGAAATGAGAGTACCTGCCCCGATGAAGTTATTTATAAAACATTATCCGGAAACGACAGGAGGTATAGTGTTTAACGAAAACATCGAAGGAGAGATTGAAGAATCCGGGAAAAAGATAAAGTTTCTTCATTTCAGCAAAGTGCCCGATATAATGGATATATAACAATGATGGAGAAAAAATCACACCGCCCCCGCATACTGATGGGGGAATCCACCAATATATCTCTTTAAAAACAGCTTGTCTTTCACCTATACTTATTGTGAAAAGTGATGATCGATTACCCGGATGAACTAAATATGCATCTGTTCGGTGCCCCGCGTCTCGTGCAAACAGGCCGGGAGGTACACCTCCGCCGCCGAAAGATGTATGGGCTCCTGGCCTACCTGGCTTTCGAAAAGCGCCAATTCCACCGGGTAGGAGTTCCACTGCAGCTGGAGTACATCCGGAAAGCCCTCGAAAAACAAGGGTGAGGGAAAACAGGTTGTTTTAACTGAAAATTACACGGCAGCAGACAGGCTCTGAATTCAACCTTTCAGGGCAGTTTGCGTCACATCGGACGCCTTAAGCTCAACCTCCCTCAATCTTTATTTCAACCTTGCAGAAAATAATTCCCCCAGAGCTGACATGAATTCATCGAGCTGCAATTCAGGCCGATAGTAGGAGCTTTCCCCTTTGGAGTTGGTCGAGCATCTCCCTTTCTGTTGGTATTTTCCTGATATCTTCCATTTTCCTGAACAAGAAAATAACATATTTTAGGAAAAATAGCAACAATTTCTCATACAGCTCTAATTACAGATATGATTGATTGGTGATAGCGAATTGTCAATGTTGCTTTATCAAGATCAAATCTCATCAATAGAGTATATACATTATTGCTAAAAACATAATTTTAATACGCAATATGCGCATAAAATGCTTGATTTTTTAAATACTTAGTACTATTCTTTATGTTAAATAGCGTATTACGTATACAGGCAGGAGATAAGCGATGCTAATACAGTTTTCTGCAACAAATTTCTTATCTTTCAAAGACGAAATGCTTCTTAACCTGATTCCGGTTAAGAGTCGCACAATGAAGGATCACATTATTTCTGATGATGAGGGAAAACGAACCGACGTTCTTCCAATAGCCACGATCTTTGGGGCCAATGCCAGTGGGAAAACAAATCTTGTCAATGCAATGGCATATGCTCAAAAACTGATCTTACAGGGAACTCGCTCTGATAACGCTACAGGGGTTACTCCGTTCCTGCTTGATACTGAAAATGAGAACGCTCCAACCCGATTCGAGTTTGTTTTCAAACATAAGGGAATACTGTATACCTATGGATTCTTGCTTTCAAACAGAATAATCCACGAAGAGTGGCTCTTCGCGCGGTATACAACTCAGGAATCCCGTGTGTTTGAGAGGAAAAGTAATGAGAAACGAACGATTGTTGAACCGGGACCTCGTTTGATAGCAGAAACAAAAGGATCACAGTTTATAGATTTTATTGCTCAAGGGACTCGACCGAATCAACTCTTTCTTACTGAAGCCAACGAAAAAAATATTTCACTCCTAAAGCCTGTCTTTCATTGGTTCCAGGAACACCTGCATATTATCAGGCCAAACTCACAATATCGTGCTCTGGCTCTCAGGGCACATAAGGATAAAGATTTTATCAATTTTCTTTCACACTTCCTAAGCCTTGCCGATACTGGGATTCAGAACATTCAATGTGAGAGCGAGCCTTTCAATGCTGAAAAGCATCTGGTGGAATTTCCTGAGAAACTACGAACACAAATTCTGGAAGATTTGGAAGCAGAGCGCTTTAAACAATTATTTCTCCAAACACCCAGAGAAATTACTACAATTTGTCGAGAGAACCAAGAAGGGAAAATATCAACGAAATTTCTTCGACTAAAAACAGAACACTTGAAATCTGATGGATCTACTATCGCCTTTCGCTCTTCCGCTGAATCAGACGGAACCCGGCGATTGATAGACTTAGCCCCAATGTTGCAGGATATCTGGGAAAGAGATCGAGTATTCGTTATTGATGAACTCGACCGAAGTTTACACACACATCTTTCACGGCTTTTCATTCAAGCCTGTATTGCCGGTGTAATCAATAAAAAGGCGCGAGGTCAGTTCATTATGACCACGCATGACACAAATCTACTTGACCGAAACTTACTGAGAAGAGATGAGATCTGGTTTATGGAGAGAGACAAAGCTGGAGCAAGTCATTTGACAAGCCTTGCAGAATATAAAGTAAGTGATGGTTTGAATTATGAAAACGGATACCTAAACGGGCGCTTTGGAGCTATCCCATTCATAGGTAGTATCGATGACCTTATGAAGGAATGAGAAAAGGAATAAATTCATGGGATTAACATCACGTCAGAAACGCCCACTGAATCACGAAATACGTCATCTGAGAGATACGCGTATTATTGTTATTGCTGGCGTTCAACTTCTTGCTGATGTTTGTTCAAAAGCTATTAATCGTCGAAGACAGAAGATCAGTTTGGCTATTAGTAACCCTTCTTTTGAATTTTGGCTTTATCTTCATCTGTGCGAATGGACAGATAGTCGAGTAACCAGTGGAGATATCGAACAAGCGCTGCGTGAACAGCTTGGTTCATATAATAAGGCAAATCTGGATATTGATCTTTTCGAACATGGTGTTGATATTGCTGTTATTCGAGCTAAACACCTTAATATTGGATCAGATAGCCGATGGCCACCTAATCCAGGAACCCATGTATATCGCGTGGTAGAAGCTATTCGGGAATTGCAGTAAATGAAGAAAACCCAACTCTTTATCTGAATGTAGAAATCTAAATAAACAGAATCCACTTCCCTATGCTACTGGCGGTATCCTGCAGATTCAACGTGGAATAATAGATCACCTTAACCGAGCTGAATCATTCTTTCTGCACAAGTTTCTTAGACGAAAATGAACTCCCGGGTAATAAGCTAAGACCTTGTGATCCGCTTGGCTTCCGTGCATTTCTGACGGCCTGGGGTACTCAGGGAGCCTACATATACAGCTTATCGGCTTAACAGGTAAATTCTACCGGCAACTGATAAACATATTGCACCGAAGGATTCGCCATCACAGTTCCAGGCTTTTAAATCTAACTCCTTCTTTACTGCCTGCCGCCAGGAACAGGTCCCGTATGTTATCATCCATAGTAAAGTAAAATACTTGCCAATTATTTTTCACCAGGGACAGGACCTGTTTGATCAGATTTTCCCGGCGGCTCCAGTCGGAATGCTGGAAGGCATCATCCAGGATCAGGAAGGCCTGCTCCCCTTTCAAACCGATGGAGGCGAAACCGATTCTCAAGGCCAGACAGATCTGTTCACTGACTCCCGTACTCATACTAGAGAGGGGGTAGTTTTCTTCATCCCGGCTGGAGAGATACAATTCGTCACCTTCAAGATTGATCCGGTTGTATCGTCCGGTAATGGCATAAAGGGGTTCGGTTAGGTCCCGGTTCTGGAGACCTTTCTGAATCCGGTCGGTTTCCTGGCGGCGGAACTCCTGCAGAACTGTGTAGACCTGTATTTTCCCCAGGATTTCGGCAGTGATTTTCCTGTATTCTGAAGCAGTCTCAGCTCTCTTCTGCTGGAGGACTGTCAGCAAATCTTCCCAACTTTCGGTGCTGCTTGATTTCGTTTCCTGAGCTACCCGGGATTTGAGATTATCCAGTTTCTTTTTTTCCTCATCCAGTTTGTCCTGGATTTTCTGCATTTCCGTTTCCAGGCCGGCATATTCTGCGGAATCCCATTTAAGGCCGGGATCTTCTTTTATCAACTGGTCTTGCGGTATGTTCAGGGCGACAAATTTCTTTTCAGTACTGATAATTTCATTTTCCAGAGAAATCCGGCTGCTTTTCAGCTTGTCCACTTCTTTTTCCCAATCGGCAGGTGTAAGATCAGCGTTACCATATTTTTCTAAGGCAGTGGAAATACTGCTTTCAACTTTTTCTACATCCCTGCTCAGGATTTCCAGGTCCTTTCGTAGCTGCCCGGCCTGGATGTGAGCTTCCTTCAGAACATCCTGCTGGTTTTGAATTGACGCCCGGTCTGTTAGGAGTTTGCCGAACCTTTTCCTGAACTCAACCTTGATTTTTTCCAGTTCCGCATTGTCTCCCCCCGCTTCCGCTCTGCGCCGGGAGCGAACAGAGAGGTGGAGCCCGAAAAAAAGAAAAGCCAGCATCGCCCCGATGCCCAGCCCCCATTTCTGATCGATAAATCCTGATATAACGGCACCGGAAAAAAAGATAACAGCCAGTATCAGGAAGATCGGATTAGTTCTCCGGGCCTGCTGTCTGTTCATGATCTCCTGGTAGTTAGTCAGGACTTTTTCAACCCAGGTGTAATCCACGCTGGATGATTCCAGTTCCTCCAGCTTTTTTTCCTTTTTTAACCGGTTGTCATTTCTTTCCTTGAAAATAGCTATCTCTTTTTCGATATCCGTGCATTTTCCCTCATCGGGAAGTTTTATTACCTGGTCCTTCAGCCTGTTCAGCTTTTCCCGCAGCTGAAAAGCGTAATACCGCCTGGCCTCTTTCAATTCACCATGCTTTGTCTCCAAACGGTTCCTTTCCTGCTGTAGAGCATTTATGGTTCCCGTAGTGTAACCCTGGTTGACTTCTTTCAGCAGGTTGTCCAATTGCTGGAGGTTATCTCTCGCTGTCTTGTGGTTTCTTATTTCTCCCTGATTTCTACCATCGATTATCTGATCTTCGATAGAAGCATTTTGAATGGTAGTGGAGATATTTTTCTCAATCTTATCCAGAATCCCTTCGCCGGAAAGATAATCTTTAAGAATACTTTTACTGATCCCTCCTGATTCTTCCGAAAGGCTGGTATTGCCTGCCCGGACAACAAGTAAGCGGGACAGATCCTGCGGCAGAGCCCTATTACTTTCCTGCCAGTAATCTTCCAGTTTTCGGCTTGTTTTGGTGAAGGTTACCGATTTTTTTTCCAGGCCGGAAACTGTTATTGTACCGGTATAATCCCATTTTTTTAAGCTCCACTTTGCCGGAGAGCCCCGGCCGGTCTTGAAAAGGAGGTTGATTAATGTTTCCACTATATATGTTTTACCGGTCTCATTTTTCCCATAGATCAGATTCAAGTCCCCAGGCTCGAGTTCAAAATCTTCCTTTAACGGGCCATATCTGTTCACTTTTATCCTGTTAATTCTTACAGCCACAAATCACCTCAATCACTGTAAATAGCAGAGAGAGCCGCCATAACTGTCTGATCTTTTGATGGTTCATCACCAGAAAAATTCCAGTCCATATCTTTGATGAGTTCCATAATCCGCTGGGCAACTGCATTTCGCTGAGTATCACTGCCGGTCGATAACTCCGAAATTTTCGGCGGCTCTTGTTTGTAGAAGGTAAAATCCCGGAAAGCTTCTTCCAGGGTTTGCTTTATTCTGTTCCGGTCAACAGCATAACCCCGGGCTTCAACCCGGACTCGGATTTTGGGATATTCCGCAGGATCGATTCCCCACCCGATGATTCTCCTGTTTATTTCATCCTGCAGGAGAGCAGCTTCGTTTTCTACCGGTATGATAACAAAGTCCTCGTTGAAGTAGAGTACATCAGTCACTACAGCACGCTGTTCAACCTTATCCGTTCCAGTGTCGTAGATGAGAAATCTCCTATTACCGGTTTCGCTAATGTCCATTCCACAGGGAGAGCCGGCGTAGTAAACTCTGCCCAGGCTGGAACCTTTATGAATATGACCAAGGAACGCTTTACACGGACTGAATCTTTCCAGGTCTTTATCCGAAAGAGGCATATAGGTCCCCGGTTCCAGGGGATTAACCTGCCTGGCTCCACTCAGGTAGTCACCATGGCCGACAAGGACCCATTTCTTCCCTTCTATTTCCTTAACCTTTTCCGCGATCCTGGCACCCATTCCTGCATCTTCCGTATAAGGGATAAATAAAAAACAGGTTGAATCTATCTCCAGGGCTGTGGGAGAAGTATAAATGCGGATATTGTCTCCCACTATACTTTTCCCGCTAATATCAGAATCATGATTACCCGGGATGATATGCAGCTGGATTCC
>JAGLYY010000043.1 GCA_023131935.1 Spirochaetales bacterium
TCCCCAATAGCATCGATTGTAATCCCTGTTATTACATCCGGTATCTTGAGCCTCTCGCCAATGTCCTCTTTATCGCAATCGGTGGCAATATAATAATAGACCCGGGGATAAAAGCTGTCTTCGTAAAGCTTATCAAAGTCAGGATCGGTTTTCAGGACCTTCCCCGCGGATTTCAAGGTGGCAAAAACCTGAATTCCCCCAACACTGTTCATTGGGTTATCCGGGTTAAAGGTGACATCCACCATATAAAGATGTTTTAAATCCCCCGCGATCCCTCTGAATTCAAGGAGCTCATACTCTGAAATGACACCTGGCTCAATAACAACCGGCTGCGAGGAGCCCGGAACAGGTTTTGCCGCTTTCTCCTTCGGCTCCTTCGGGGTCTCCTCTCCGGAAAACCCCCGCAGACGATTTACCACCGAAGAAATGTCCTCATCGTAGGTCCCGCCATCAGCCCTCGCTTCAAGCATCGCCTTAATGATGTCGATGGAATCGAGAAGGGTGTCAACGACCTCGCTGCTAATCGTAATGACATCACTACGAATATCATCAAGGACATCTTCGAGCACGTGGGTAAATTCCGCCAGTTCGTTCATCTGGACGGTAGCTGAAGCCCCTTTCAGGGTATGGGCCGCCCGAAAGATTTCATCTACGGCGTCGCGGTTCGAAGGATTATTTTCGAGAACCAGAATATTCTGCTCAAGGATCTGAATCTGGAGATCAGCCTCGTCGAAAAAATCCTTTAATAGCTCTTCGTTATTTGGATCCAAATAATCACTCATATCAGGATTAATCTTTATTCATTTGATTTGATAAGTCAAGACACGATTCTTGAAATCTCCCCTAACGGTAATGAATAAAGAGAAGATCACTTTCAATCGATATAGATTAGAAGAGGAACCTTTTTTTTTTATCTGTTACGGGCTAAACTGATTGTATCGGAGGGTAAATCATGGAAAAAAAATCCCTTATTCTGGTTCTCTTGCTCCTTGCAGGTGGGCTCCGCCTGTCAGCGGGAAATCTTTTCGTTCCTTCTATGGAACTTATTTCACGAGGATACCTCGAAAACAGCCTTTTTAAGATTGAAACCCGCGGAAATATCGACTTTGCTATTGATGGAGGATATAAATTCGGCGGCAGGGTGGTTCTTGGACTCACAAGCGATAACCTGATCTATTCTGACGAGGATGTTTCAGATCATTCCGCAACCTTATCCGAATTATCCTCATACCTTGCGTCTCAGACCTATATGACCTTTAAGACGGCGAGTGTCATCATTCGTAATATTTTCGACTCCCCAATCGACCTCACCTATTTTACCGGAGAGTTTGATACTTTCAGTACCGGATCCGATTTCCCAATTCTTTTCGGCACCCGCCCGATCGCGTCACGATATGGCGGTTACACCTACTTTGCCGAAGGAATTCAATATGAGGGGATTCACCGGGTTACCGGTTCAGGTATCAAGATTGCCACCTCATCCCTGACCGATTGGTATGCCGGGGCCTTATATCTCTACCAGGATAGTTACCTCGCCCAGGAGATCAGCTTAGGACGCTACTCAGCGGATTTTCGGAATATTCTAAACTTCGAAAATTTTAAAATAGATGCCTTCATAGGAGCTTCTTTTCCTGTTGGGTCCGCGGGTATCTACCGTGGGGGAGTATTGATGTACTTCAAGGCTGGCGATACAGGGGAGTTCCTGACCCAGATCGGGATCCCCCGGTGGGACCCGGTTACCGAGATTTTTACCATGGACCTGTTTTACTTCCTCTTTGAGCCCCGGGTTCGTCTTGGAAACTTTACTATCATACCAACCCTGTTCTGGCACCCGAAACATTATCTCCAGAGAGAAACCGGGGAAACCGGCTCGGTCGATATCAATCTGAATTTTCTTATAGGAGATCCCACGGTTTCAACTTTCACCGGCGGGGTGGAAACCAGTATTGGCTTTTACACTGAAATGGCTAACCAATTCCAGACAGTAATATCACCATATTTGAATGTAATGACTGCCGGGGTTATCTGGAATATGAAAGTGAATTTACAGGTAGTACCCTTTGATATGACTGATCTCATCGAGGTATTTCTGGGAATCAACGCGGAGTTTTAATCTATGAAACGTATTTTTTCTTTTTTATTATTTGCCTTTTTTATTTTCACAACGGGAAATCTGTTGGCTATTGAGGTGGGGGCCCTGTTTTCCATGGGGAACCTCACCTTAGGTGACCGTACAGAGACTACAAGTACTATATCGGGAACGACCTTCCCCTGGAGCATTGAGGTTACCGGAACCGAAAAGCTGAACGATATGTTCACCCTTGAAGCGGGTTTTTATCGTGACCCTATTCTTCGAAACACCGCTTATACCCTTTTTACCTACCAGATAGATTTCCTGCACATCGGTGTAGGCCCCTTTTTCGGCATCTTCAACAGCACCGGAACAATACTGAAATCGGGAATCGTTACCTCCCTCCGTATCGAAGTTCCAGGGATAACTTTCGTGGAATTCCGGTCAGATAGTACTATTGGCGGCCGGCTTGTATCCCCCGGGGAATATCTGCAATCCAGAAGTGATGTTTCAGCTGGGTTTTACCTGAGAAATGCCATCATGTCTGTAAATCTCCGATCGAAGGAATTCATAGAGAAAACTGCAACGGGAGAACTGATTGACAAACAGGTGGATTATGAGTTTCAAACCAATATTTTTCAGAAAAATGTTCCCTACAGAATCCTGTTAACCCTTGGATACAGGACCTTAACAAAATCGTGGGTTCCCGCTTCGGGAACCACCACTACCCATACTTTAAACTCCATCCTGATTGGGACCAAGTTTGATCTTGCCCTTTCTGACAATTTTTCCCTCATAGGTGACCTTGAGAGCTCTGTCTATAACTTCGGCACCGGTGGAGCAGCGGGGACGGACCCTCTCACAATGCCGGCTTCCGGTATTGGCATCTTCCTCTTTAACGCCCGGATCGGATTCAGTCTCAACCTCGATGTAATCTATCCTGAACCAATCGTTATTAAATAGTAGCTATTCAGCCGATCTACCTGAACAGTTACATTAAATAAAAGTGTAATCGAAAGTCATAGAGAGTTATCAAAACAAAAAGAGCTTCCCTCTCATGAGGAAAGCTCTTCAGTTCACTGACTCTTCTAGATTCTTCTATCTTCTTCTATACTCTTATAGACTCTTACTGCTTCTTCTAGGTTCTGCTATTACCAGGAGCCAGCTCGCTATTGCACTCTTCGCAACAGGACCCTAAAGGAACCTAAAAGAATTATTCAGTCGTTCCCTCGCCGGTGTCCATCTTCTGCTGTTCGAAATAACGCAGTATCAGAGTATCGCCAAGCCTTCTTAACTCAGCATTTCTTCTCGCGTCTTCTCTCTCCTGAAGGATACCCCAGAGGGCTTCATCCTCAAAGTCCCGTGTACGCTTAAGAACTGCCAGGTCGTAGGTAATAGAAATATCTTTGATGTAGGCGACAAAGTTTCCACCTTCAGCCGCGGAGTCACGGTGAAAAGTCAGACCGGCAAGTTTATAAGCCGGTTCAGACTTCGGATAAAGAGGAAACCTCATGAGTTCTCTGTTCCGAACTTCTACTACGTAATTCGGGTTATTCCAGGTGATGGTTTTCCATCCTTCGAAGTCCAGATAATCCATGAAAAATGAATGTTCAACGTTGTTCTGATCGAGCAGGATGACCCCGAAGCCATGTGGAAAGTTCAGCCCGTAGATGTTTACAGTAATCGATTTGATAACCCCTACGTTCTTTACAACTCCATATCCGTCATACTTGCTCCCGGTGAGATCATCTTCGCTAGCCTCCATATACATGGGGATCTCAAAAGGTGGTTTGACAATGGCATGAGAATTAAAAGGTTCAACAGGGAAGTGGATACGGATACCCATGAGAGTTTCGCCATCGTAACGGGAGGCTCCGCTCTTCGTGGGAGCTTCCATAGTGAAAGACCTGGCCTGGTTAATAATCGATCGGGATGAAGATGCAAGCACAACATCCCAATTCTCGATAGCCAGGGAGGTAACCATGAAAGCCTTTTCCTCTTCCGTATAGGTGGTTCCAACGCTCGCGGAGAAATCCATCAGGGTTGCCTCGTTATTGCCATCCTGTCTATCCGCCGTCAGGGTCGCAAAGTCGATAAGTGTCGAAGTTTCCGCGAAAAGCGGAGTGCCGAAAACCAGAACGATACAAAGAAGTATGCTGAAACGTTTCATCAATTGCTCCTTTTCAAGCAAAATTGCCTTATTCATATAAAATTATAGACAGCAGGTAATATTTGTCAACGATTTTTCTTTTTTTCTTCCTCTTAAGCGGCTGTTTCTACCGATATGGCAGTTTCCCCTCTACGGTTAACACTATTTCCTTTATCTGTGGGAAATTAAAACCTATATTCTGCCGAATTCCCTCTTCGATGCCCCGAAAGGAGAGAGGCACTTCCCCGCTATGGAAAGCAAGGTGAAAGGAGAAATCGATATAAGCAACTCCGTCATGTACAATAAGGGTCTGCACATGAGTATCCTTCGGGAGGATCCTCTCGTGATGAAGTTCTGCCGGACCCAGAATGAGATCCCGAAGAAAGGATTCAAGAGATTCCTCGAGAGACTTTTGCCTGGGAATTTTCCGTTTTTCCCCGGTCAATCCCGCCCCGTTCTCCTCAGGAAAGAAGAAAGTCCACTCTATCAGTTTATTCCCGAAAATGAGAAAAAACGTGAGGGAAAAAAGAAGGACAAAGAGGAGAGCTCCTCCGAAAATTATTTTAAGATGTCGTTTCTGAATCACCTGTATTACTCCGTAAAACCACTTGTGTTATCGAAATGATCGACAAAACTCTGGACCCCATTATAAATGCCCTGGGACAGCTTCTTCAAGTAGAGGGGGTCGGACAACAGGGCCGCCTCCTTCCCGTTGGTAATAAAGCCAAGTTCGATAAGAACAGCGGGCATTTTTGCATTTCGAACGACCGCCCAGGATTGCTTTTTTAACCCCCTGTTAGGGCTTAACGTTCCAACACCATCATCAAGTCCGGAAAGAATGCTTCTGGCCAGAATTATGCTCTCAACAGTAAATTCTTCCTCTTTCATGGTGTTTAGAATTGGAATGATATCCTCATTCCCCTCCCCGACACTGTCGGGATTTATTAGATTCCTGCGCTCTTCCGGCGGCAGATACCAGACTTCGAATCCGGTAGCCCTGGTGTTCAGGGAAGCATTCGCGTGAATTGAGACGAATACTATTGCTTCATTTCCAGCCAACTTCTCCAGATAGTCGTTGGCAAGTTCAGTCCGGTCCTCGAGCTTCAGATAAACATCCGAGTCTCTGGTCAGGATTATCTGTTTCTCCGGGTAAACCTCCTTTAATCTGTCGGCTACCTCAAGACCTATGGAAAGGACAATATCCTTTTCAAGCAGCCGGACTGTCTCATCATCAACAACTCGTCGACCTACCGCGCCGGCATCCCTGCCGCCATGGCCCGGATCGATGATGATTGTAGAAATCCACTGCCAGGAAGGGTCCCTCATATATGCAGGAAGAAGGAGAGCGATGATTATTTCAGCAGTTTCATCGGTAACCATCAGGTCCCCCTCAATCCGTTTTATCGGATCGATGGCCACAACCTCGGAATAATCTTTCAATAAAAAGGGGACCCCCAGGGAAAAGGTCAGCCTCGCTCCCGGCCCCGCTATGAGACCTATCTCTCTGAATGGTTCCCACCGTATCCGGCCCCTCCCCTCTTCAGCGATAGAGAGAAGGGAGACTTGAGCTGTCAGAGGAAAGAGGAGAATGGTAAAAAATAATAGTAAAATTAACCTTCTCATGTGAACCATGGCGCTGTTATGTCCTCTGCTTCCCATCCATCTGATAAAGCCGATCGGGCCCGATCAATGACCCATAATCCCCCCTGAATCCCTCCACGGATAAAAGCTTTCCAGAAAAAGGAGCCCAGGGTGATTCCGGTATCACAGGCGGATCCTATGGAAAGCCCGGTAAACGAAAGGATCTCATCCAGGGCTTCAACCCAGGAACGGCCTACCCAATCCCGCAGATGCTCCGGTGCCTGTCCCGGGAAAGGTAATATCCCCCTTACCATATTACCCTGCCCTTCAATGAGAGGCATGCTTCCAAGAAGCAACAGTGTTTGCTCCTCCACATTGTAAGCCGGCGGCACCCATTTCTCGTAATCACCAAAAAGAAAGTCGCCGGTATCAGTCCGGGCAGGATCAAGGATGAGCAGGACCTTTCCGGCAGTTTCCTCGGCCAGATGAACAGCACCGCCCCGGTCCTTGTCCCGGGTAATGATGTTTCCGCATTTTTCCACGTTGTTCCGTGGGAAGGTTACTTCCGAACCTCTCTCGACCCTGAAAAAAGCTTCAAGAATCCCCGAATCGGTCATCTCGGGAACCAGGATTTTCTTTACCTTTCCGGGGATCGATATAAATGCCCGTTCAGCACAGACATACTGTTCTTTCTCCCGCAGATCCCCCGGCGGATTTCCAACCGCGATCTTCAAAGCGGCAGCGGTAACATCCACACCTGAGGCATAGGGATAGGTCCACCCGGACATATACCCTCCGGAAAGACGCGCGGCTATCTCTCCAATTATCGGTCCCTGAGGTGAAAGTTTTATATCACCCTTTGCCGCTCCATGGTGTATTCCCAGGACTTTCACCCCTTTTTTGAAGGTTTCGATGATTCCCTGCTGTTCACTGACAGGGGCTTGTGAGGGAATTGTATGTCCGATCTCTATGAAATAGGGAGGGAATACTATGTGCCGGTCCGCTATTCCGCAAATATAAATCTCTTCTTCAAAAATTAGAGCATCAATGCTGAATTCCGGGCCGGGAATGAACTGTTCAATAATAACCTGTCCGGACCGGGAGAGGGAAAGGGCATTTTCTGCCGCGATACGAAGTTCTTCGGGAGTATCGACCCTACGGATACCCCGGGCCCCCATATTGTCCACCGGTTTTACAACCACCGGGAAACCAAAGGGGGGAGAACTGAGGGGCTCAAGAGAGTTTATGACAAAAAAACCGGGAGAAGGAAGCCCCGCGCCGGAAAAACAGCTCCGCATCCGCCCTTTGTCGGTGGCGTTCAGCGCGGCAGCATAGGGAATTCCCGGAAGTCCCAACTTCTCGGAAACCCACGCAACGGTGGTTGAGAAATCAGTCCCGGCGGTAAATACCCCATCGAGACCCACATTCTCGAGGATCTCCCCGGCGGCAATCTCCATAGCCCTTCTGTCCTTCAAATCAATATGAAGGAACCGGTCCGCGAGATCGAATCCGGGAATATCCTTTTTCCCATCCGCGACGATTACCTGCCATCCCATGTTTTTTGCGGCTTTAATAGCGGGTAACTGAAGAGTGCTCCCCCCCAGAATGAGAATCCGCTTCATCTATTACTCCCCTTCTTTACCGCGTACACTTCAAAGGTGTCTCCGAGTCCCGCGACAGGACTTATTATCCCCGCAAGGGTTTTCATCAACCCTGGTTTATCACTACTGACTCCGGGGAACCGTTCCGGATGGTGTCCGGTAATCCTGATTCTCCGTATCCGGAAACCATACCGGGGTAATAATCTTCTTGCAATAGCCGGAGACCAGATTGTGTAATGATCGGCGGGGCTTTTCCGTAAAAAACCGGAAAGGTCTTTCCTCCCCGATATGCCGGTAAGATTGGGGGTGGAGAAAGCAAAGATACCCCCGGCCGGGAGGAGCCGGGAAACCATTTTCAATACTTTGTCCAGCTCCTCGAAATGTTCAATCACATACCACAGGGTCACCACATCGAAGGCCCCTTCAGGAAAATGAGCCGCGGTTTCCAGAAAATCTCCGCAAACCGCGTCGATCCCCAGTTTTTCCCGTACATGCCGGACTCCCTCTTCTGATACATCCATCCCGGCGGGTATCCATCCCCGGATCTTCGCTTCGGCGAGAAAGGGGCCGTAGGCGCAGCCCACATCCAGAATTCTGCCGGGTTTGCCGGTCAGAGACTCAAGAATCTTCAGCCGTGGTTTGCTCATGGTGCTAATATGCTCAAAGTCATCAAGATAACTTTTCCCATACTGTTTTTCATACTCCCGGAAGAAGTAATCCTTCCCGTAGGAGATCCCATGAGGGTGGAATCTGAGCTGATAAACAAGAGAACAGGTCCCGCAGCGGAAAAAGGTCCTGTCGGGAAACCTGCCGATGGCACGGTTCATCCCGCGGCCGCAGACAGGGCACCCGGGGTGCTCCGGAGGTTCGAGTTCCCTGATAACCGTTCCGGGGGATTCCCGTTCCTCCGGAATAAGGGTTTTTACCTTTTCAGAGAGTTTTTGCGGTGACAATAGCCAATACTTGAGTCGCTTCTTATGGACCTGCCGGAGACCTGCCTCGGGAAATCCCGCCAGCCGGCTTAAGCGCCTATGGTAGCGTGTCGGATTTACCAGGAGAACTTCGCTGCCGGCGGCAGCACTTTCGTAGGCAGTGAGCCCGAAGGAGCAAATCACCAGGTCCCATTGGTACAACCGCTCTTTCAGGCCGGGTTTTCGCGGTAAGATTGTTATCCCCCGGGGGAATTCATCCCCCTCGGAGGCGGTACCGGGAATAACGGTAACCTGACCCGGGGTAAAGAACCGGTGTGACACAAGAAAAGCAGTCACCCGGGAGGATAACCGGGCCGGGTCCTCACCCCCGAAAGTAACCAGGACCTTCCACTCTGCCACAGGAATATCAGACAACCTCTTTTTTTCGTGGAAAGAGGGGAGATCAAGAAACCCCGGTGAGCTCAAGTTCCCCGGATTCCGGGTTTGTTTCAGGTTGGGAAGAGTGTCTATAAGGTAATCAACGTAAACCCGGGCACACCCCCCCTCATCAAGGGCGACAACCGGTGCTATGGTTTGCAGGAACGCAACCTCTTTTCGGCTTGTTTTTCTCTTGTCAATAAGAATGAAAGGGGGATGGAGGCCCTCTGTTTTATCTGCTCTTTTCAGCTTCTCCCGGTGGGAGGCGAAGATTTCTTCTACCCACTCCTCCCGGTTCCCGGAAAGGAAAAGGACTCCACCGATTTCCTCAGCCAGATTGATACATCGCCGCAGGTGTCCCGTGCCCCACCCTTTCTGTATCGAAGGAACAAAGAGGATCTCCCCTTTCAGCATACCTTCCCTTTAACAGGTAGTTCCTGATTCAGGTAGCGGTGAAGTTCTTCAATCCCGATTGACCGGCCATGGTAGAGATCATCATAAATATCAAGGATAAACTGATAATTCTCTTCGGTATCAAGGGTGACCCGGGTATCCTGGGCGAGGAATTCCTTTGGCGCCCTTGGACGGTAAATCTTGAATTGATCGGGCCTGTGATAGAGAAAAGGAGATACATGTTCCCGTTCGTATGTATCAACAGCTTCTCTCCGGGCCCTGAACAGCGAGGTTGTCTTTAATACTTCCACTCCTGTTCCCAGGGGGATGCCGAGAAAGCCGCTATAATCCGCTCCTTCCTCGAGGTGTTCCTCCAGTATCCTGTTCGCGAGTAACCCGCTTACCAGGGGATTATCACCGGTTGCACGAATAATATGATCAACACCGAACCGTTTTGCCGCTAAACAATATCGATCAAGGACATCATCGCGAGGCCCCGGGAAAACCTCGAATCCCCACCTTTCAGCAAGGGGGCGGAGCTCAGACAGGCTCTCTTTGTCGGTGACCAGAGCGAAAACATCCGCTTTTACCGAAGAAAGGGCCGCCATTGCCTGTTCAATAACCGTATTTCCTCCGAGGGGGAGCAAAGCCTTCCTGGGGAGCCGGGAAGAATCGAGTCTTACCTGAAGAAACACACCTGTCATACCTCGGGAACCTCCCAGAGTTCTGTTATTCCCCGCGCATCCTGCTGGAAACGGAAGGTATTTATCTCCACCCACTTCTGAGCGGCTTTAAATTCCTTATAAGCTGAAAAAAATCCTCCACCTGATCTGAAGGCGAAGGGGAGAAAACGGCTGCCGGGAAGGATCCCGCTGTCACCGGTAAAGCGGATAGACAAATTCTTAAGGAAGAACCGTTTATACCCCGAATCAGGGGTTGTGTCTTCGCTGGGCACATCACCAAGATAGGAAACCCTGAGAGCCGTGCTGCAGAGAATCTTTTCCCCCCACATGAAACTTCTGAAACCGAAATCCAATTTCTGCCACCAGGGGTTTTTAATACTGTAATCAAAACCACCGGTCAACAGGAAACGCCCCCTGTGATAAATCCCCAGGTAATCGAAGGGAAAAAGATTGACCATTCCGTCGGAATTCGGCTGGAGGGGAAGGACCCGGAGCCGTTTCCGGTCAAAGGCGGGGGCTTGAACGGTTGGCAGGGTCTCCTGCCGCTGGTTTTTAATGAGGGGTACTACGCAGAGGACTTCCTCCTCCTGGATCTTTTCTAAAAGCCGTCTGGAAAGGGAGGAGGGGGCAATCCTGATATCATTCCATAAGACAAATACGAACCGTCCCTTCGCCTCCTCGATCCCCATATTGATCTGTTCTCCCCTCGATACTTGCTGGTGGAGCAGAAGAAACCGGATATTGGGAAATTTCAGTGCAAGAGACTCAACATCGTAATTTATCTGCGGCCCTTCGATAGAGATGATTTCATCGAAACCAAGCGTTTTCAGCCCCTTGAGTATCTCCTGACGAAAGGGACGGCCGCCGCGATTCAAGAGCAGAAGGCTGAGCAGGACAGGACTCTTCCGGACTCTGTCCCCTTTCTGTCCCCCGGCTACGGTATAGGGAATGCGGAATTGTTTAGAAGTTGTAGGTATAGTATTCATCACAGTTCCTGCAGATCTCCGGATATTCTTTCTTCCGGTGAGCGTCATAGAAACCGGCACCCCGTTCCCAGATATCCTCTATTTTCTCTTTCAGGATATTGCCCAGAATATGATCACCCTTCAGATCTTCCCTGCACAGGGGAACTTCTCCGGAAAGGAGAACATAAAGATCCCGCTTCAGGTGCCAACAGGGGTACCGTTTCAGGGGGGACAAATCGGTTACCTTCTCCACTGGAAGGAATCCGGAAAAATGGTCATGCTTCTGGATGATCACATCCTCAGTCTTTTCCTTCCAGAACCGATAAAACTCCTCGAGGTGTCCCTCGTTCCTCTTCATTCGTACAGCTTGAGGATACACCTGACCAGGAAACAACTCAAGGAGTCTCAAGGTGGTATTTGTGGCTTCTTTGAACCCTTCCCCCCTTAATTCCTGATATAAACCGGGAGTATTGGCATCAAGGGACACAATCCAGGTTAGACGGTCATCCGCAACAGCCTGAATGGCCTTGAGGGTTTCCTCTTTCCAGCCTAAACCGGAGGTTTCTATAACCATCGTGAGACTTTTATGGGCAAGCACAGTCTTAATGATTAAGGCTATCCCTGAATGGAGGGATGGCTCTCCCCATAGAGAGACTCCGATCACCCCATCATCACAAAAATCTACCACTTTTTCAGCAATAATAGCTACATCTTTAACCGCCATCTCATTGCGCTTCTGAAGGATATCTCCCCCTATTTTCGGATAGGGACAATAACTGCAGCTCTGGAGGCAGCCATCTACGATCTGAAGGTCGATATAAACGGGACGGGTTCTAAACAGGTCGGAACGTTCCTTTAAAATCCTCAAAATCGAAGATTCATCCTCTGCCCCGCTATCGATAATACCTTTTAACTGGAGATAATTCCGCAAGGTGTCCGCCGTTAGTGAGATACGAAGAGACCGCATATCTTCGGGGGAGATCTCGGTTTCAAGATCAAAGGCATTGATATCCTTCTGGATGATCGAGAATAACGTATCACGACCAACGGGAGTCATGTCCCCACCCGCAAGAGTGATTAGGGGGGAGAGAATACTCTGTCTGAGAATCTCAGGAGCGATTCCATAGGGATACCCGTCGGCGAAGGTATATTCAGCGAAATATTTCTTGTGGTTTCCAAACATCCTCATGGTGATCCCATCGTCAAGTAGAGGACAATCGGCATACCAGTAGAAGATATGGTCGAACCCTTTACTCTCATCCCGCAGTGTCTTCAGAAATTCATCAACCGGCCAACTATCTTTCCGGATCGTTTCATAACCGCCGAAATCCCGGCCGCCTCCGGCAGCTCCTCCGGTAACTCTTTCGGTAAAAAGAATCACCTTTTCCACATCGGGAAGCTTTTCAGCGAATTTCAGGCTCATAGACAGGGAGGAGAGGTTTCCACGGATTTTCTTATCGACGCAGGAACTTAAGCCAATGGCGTTTATAACTGCAAGTGTTCTCATATATCACCAATTATCGACATGAAATCGAGAGCCGTTGAACAAATTGCTTACAAAAGGGAAGGTTTTCCGATACAATCCGAAAAGTGCAGCGAATAACGGGCGTTATCACCGAAAGGAGAGCTTCAAGGTGGAACTACTGGACTTAAGCAAGAAAAAATACACCGTAAGTGAAGTTACTCAGCTTATTAAAAGGACCCTGGAATCCTCTTTCTCGAACCTGACAATCGAGGGGGAGATCTCCAACTTCCGGCCGTCGAGCACGGGACATTACTATTTCAGCCTGAAGGATAAAGAATCAATCATTCAAGTCGCGATGTTCAAGAACCGCCTTGGGACTCTCAGCTTCCAGCCGGCTGATGGACAGTTAGTCAGGGTCCGGGGAAACCTGTCGGTATACCTGAAACGGGGAACATACCAGATCATCTGTGAATCCATGGAACTTGCCGGGACCGGAAATATCCTCGTGATGCTCGAGGAGCGAAAGCGGAAACTTGCCGCCGAAGGGCTCTTCGCGACCGGGAGAAAGAAGCCCCTGCCCCTCTATCCCTCCCGGGTGGCGGTGGTTACCTCTCCCACGGGAGCGGCGATCAGGGACATCCTCAGGGTAATCGAAAGACGGACCGGCGGGATAAACCTCATCATCCTGCCGACGCCGGTACAGGGAAAGGAAGCGGCGGTAATGATCGCGGCTCAGATCCGGAGGGCTAACCGGTATAATCTCGGGGAAGTTATCATCATCGGCCGCGGGGGCGGTTCCCTTGAGGACCTGCTCCCCTTTTCCGAGGAAGAGGTAGTCCGGGCGGTAGCGGAATCTGAAATCCCGGTAATTTCCGCCGTTGGACACGAGGTGGATATCACTCTCTCGGACCTTGCGGCGGATATGAGAGCCCCCACCCCTTCAGCAGCAGCGGAAATTGTCAGCGCCTCCCGGGAGGAGCTCGCCGGCAGGATCCGGGAGCTGCATGGGGGGATACTCCATGCCATAGGACAGAGGATCGAACGGGTCCGGTTACTTCTGCGGCAATTCACCCCGGAGGAGATAGAACGGAGTTTCCTCACTTTCCTTCAGCCCATCATGATGCGCCTCGATGACGCCAAAGAGGAGGGAATAATGGCCATGAAACAAAGACTCGCAGAGTTCCGCCACCGTCTTGAACTCACCGTCCGGGAGCTGTCGAGCAACTCCCCCCTCGCAATCCTCTCCAGGGGATACGCAGTGGTAACCGATAAAAGCAGCGGAACGATCCTGAAAAATACCGCGGATACTGAAACAGGGAGAGACCTCGATATCCGCCTTTTCCAGGGCAGGCTGACCGCGGAAGTAAAGGAGAAACACAATTGAAGAAGTTTGAAGAACGTCTCACCCGTCTTGAAGAATTAAATGGGAAAATCAGGGATGGGGATATCCCGCTGGATGAGGCGGTTGCCCTCTTTGAGGAGGGGGTCCAACTCGCCAAGGGCCTTGAGAAAGACCTGATGAAGGTTGAGAAAAAGATAGAGATTCTCGTAAATCAGCCGGAAGCACCGGAAGATAAACCGAACCTGGAGCTTTTTCCTGATATATCGGAGAAAGGGTAAGAGTAAGAAATTTTGCCACAGAGGCCACAGAGGAAAAATGGAGGGGGGGGTAGAGGAAGATGGAAAGACCTCACGCAAGAGCGCAAAGAGAGGAATGGGGTTGAAGGAACAAAAGCTAAACCACAAATGTCCACGGATACACACGGATGTTCCGGGACGGAAGATATCCAGTGAAATCCTTCGGATTTCGATTCAGAGGGATTAATATTATAGTTTGCCTGGATTGAACTGCTTCTTAAAAAATTTTCTGTTTTTATGCCTCCTCATATGCAGCCATGAATTCATCCCTGCTAATCCGGATTTGCGTACATATTGCACGTAAAGTAGGCGCTTTTAGTTTAGAATGATTTGGTAAGGTCAATGGGGTGCGGGTTCCATCCGAATTCTCTCTTACCATTGAAATGTGTTCTTTTTCACGCACAATTCTAAAACCCAATAATTCGAGGGCTCGAATTACCTTTCTTTTCGGGGCATCAACTGGAAATTTTGCCACTACATACCCGTTTCAGCAACAAACGCTTCAAGCACCGGTGTCTCTGTTTCTAATACCTCTTCACCGAACGTTTCTATATGAAAATGAATTGCCGATTTTACATCTTCCAGGGCTTTTTCGTAACTCTCCCCCTGGCCCACCACAACACCTTCTATTCCTAACGGATATGCAATATAACATTCAGGGTGCTTCTCAACTACTATCTTCAGGTTCTTCATAGCCACATCTCCCCCATAAACTATACATGAAATAGCCTCCTATTTCCATTCAAAAATCCTTTTTAAATAACTCTTTCTCTCGCGGATGATGCATCAGGTGCACCTTCCTGAGCCCTTCGGTTATCTGCCGGGTGTTGTTTCAAGGGACTCATGCCCGTTTTACAATAAACAGACCGGTTGTACGGTCTGTCTGTAATGAAAGGAGTTCAGTTGATCCTGATTGAAAGGTAAGTGATGGATAATATGAACTTCCGGTTTGTTTTTCTATTACGAAATTCCCGTTTCTATACGCAGTCTCTATAGGAGAGCCCTATCCCAATATTGGGACAGTTTCTTTTGAAAATGTACTGTTTGTGGCTCGTTGTCACCCTGCTGGAAATCATTTCTGACCTTCACAGTACTGTGCCTTCCATTGTCTGAATTAGGATTTTTAGGATTAGCGGATTTTAGGATATTTTCCACATTTAATCCTATCATCCCTCAATCCTACGAATCCTAATTCAGACAGTTACGCCGCCTATGCATCATCTCCGTTCACCCGTTGCCTCTTAATAGTAGTAACCGGAGATAACGGAATATTAATTCAACATTATGATTTTTTTTGCTCTACACCTGATTTTTCAGCAGGAAAAGAAATTGACAACAGGACTAGACCTTTTATCTTCAAAAGACAGGATGACGATAGAGACTTCCCGCGGTAGATGTACCTGAATTACCTATAAAACCTACGCTTCCAGTAAGGTGATACAAAATCTCCATCAGCGGAACCCATGCGGCAACTTCATGAATGAAGATAGTTCACATGAGTCACATGAGTCATCAAACTACCGACTCCAGTCTAACCACAATAATAATCCCTCTGGAGCGAGGCGTAGCCTCATATATGGGGTAAAAGTTCGGGGGTGCACGCCGATGGGACACGATGTTGATTCCTGATAACTTTTCTTGCAATCGTATTTGTTTCATATCATCTTGGGGCTCAAGTCAGTCAAAGCACTCGTCAATAGAATGGAAGCGGTTCGTTCATCAGAGGGAATAATCCCTCTGATCCTTTTTCTTTCCTTCTCTGAATTTTCAAAGACCAAACGGTCTGTTTCATCACTCACCGTCAATTCACGCCGTTTTTTATTTTTGCGACGGCGCGGGGTCAGATCGTTGACACTATGGCATTTTTTGAGTGATTTCGGGAAGAAACCTATGAGTTAGGTGCCGGTAATTTTTAATTATCTAAATTGAATATTGAACTGTTCAGGAAAAACAAACCTTTCAACCACAAAAACACCGAATGCTGCCATAACGATAAATGAAATAACTGGGATTAGAAGGCATAATATTTTCATTTTCCAAATGATTCTATACTTGAATAAAAAATATAAAATTAAGGATAGTAATATGATTTCAATTGATAAAAATATGTATTTAAATGAATTCATATCCCACTGTAAAAATTCTGATAGATTTCTTTCGTCAGATGGAAGTAAACCTGCTAAATATAAAATCATTCTTTCTATACTACCTAGTACTGCGATTGGGAAGAGTATGGAAGGATCAATTTTTGTTTTATACATCAGAACAATAGCAATCGTTGAGAACATAATCGGTAATAAGGGACCACCTAATATTCCTAAAAAGGTGTATGTTCCATTGCCAAGTAAATAATCCCTTGCATAGGACATTGCAGCTGGATTTCCGGTTATCCAATGACATATAACATGCCCTAATTCGTGGATTGGTATTAAAATAAAACCAAAAACTAATGATGTAATTATTATTTTTTTAGTTTTATCTCTTTACGACCTGTTTCTAGATAATTCATAAAAGCTCCCAGATTAATGGCATCTATTATAGACGCCCCCTGTTTCGTTTATACCCACTCAGGTATCCCGATTATCGCATGAACACCATGGACTATCAAGCAGACTTTTTATTGAGCCAGCCCATAGCCCCCCCCCGCTTTACAGCTTTGCACCCCCTGTAGTATACTCGCGAAGAACAGGAGTTCGGGATTGAAGAATTAGAAGGAATATACAGGTTCACCGTCTCATCCCGGTCGTATGACCGGAGGAGTTATCTGTATATTCTCTCTTCATCACCCCGGAGTCCTGTTTTTTGTTAAGGCGAATTGATCTTCGTCTAAAATTCACAGAAAACTGATTTTCCAGTCTTATTTTCCGGGGTGATTGCCGCCAGGTTCCCTGAACTCCGGGGGGGAAAAATGACCGGAAACAATGTATCGATTCAAAACGTCTCATTCGCTTATGATTCCCCGGGAAG
>JAGLYY010000430.1 GCA_023131935.1 Spirochaetales bacterium
CGGCCGCGATCCAGTCCACGGCCTTAGCCTGTATCCCCTGCTCTTGAAAGTAATTGTTCAGATCATCAATAACGGGCTTTGGAGCGGCTGAATCCTTTAGCCTGACAAGAATAAAGTGCCAGGCTCCTTTATCCATCCGGATTGTTCCTGTACGTTCAGATTTGCCACCTAGTATGGAGAAGAGGTTTTCCTCCATATCGGAGGATGAGGCTGCATCAACGCGTTCGACCATATCTTTTGAAAAAAGGTCATCAAATCCGACCATGGAAAGAAGATCTTTTTCTTCTTTCTCCGGTTCAATTCCTTCTCCTGAACCCATAGTAAGCCCTGTAAGCGATCTCAAAGACTGAACATCAATCAAACCGATGTTATCCATGAGTGTGGTCCCGCTTTTAAACCGGATAACACCTTTAATTGGAATTTCCTTGATTTTAAAGCCCTTCGCGCTGAAACTGCTTAAAACTATTGAATCTCCCGCGGAAAGGGATATACCCATGCTGTCTCTTATTTGTTCTATCTGACTCTCTGTAATGAGAATGCCTTTCTCCTCGCTTTTCAGGAATTCTCCATCCAGGATTTCAATATTGCCCCGAAATACGTTCTTGTAATTTTCCGGTTCGATACCGAATAGAATAAGTCCAAGTATGTCCGATTCTGCCGATGGATTTGTTTCTTCGAAGTTGATTATCGAAACTCCGGTTACCTGGGAAGACGCTGCTAAAACTTCAGGTCTGGATGTTACATATTCATACACTTTGGAATATTCAGGTATTGTAGGAACACTCGGGTCCAGCTTATCCGCCTCTCTGCCGAAAATATTGATTTTATCCTCGCACTTGACGCTAATCATGATATCTCCTGTATAAGTATCAATAAAAGATTTTCTAATACCGGCGGATGCCGTATTCATCATGGAGTTGGAGACAAATAGAACCACAATGCCCAGGGCAATAATGACCCCGACAATCAGGCTCTTGGATTTATGCTCCTTCAGGTTACGCAGGGCAATTCTTAAAATCACGCTCACGGTCATTATTGTCCCCTCCGTTCTTCCTTCACTACAAGGCCGTCGTGCAGACGGATAATGTGATCGGCAATTTCAACGATATCCGGATCGTGAGTGGAAAAGACGAAAGTGGTCTGCTGCTCCCTGTTGATCATTTTCATGAGCCGTATTATGTCCTCTCCGGTTTTCGAGTCCAGATTGGCCGTGGGTTCGTCGGCAAGAACAATCTGAGGCTTTGTTACCAGGGCGCGGGCAATGGCGACGCGCTGCCTCTGTCCACCGGAAAGCTCGTTCGGTCGGTGATTCCTCCACTCCTTAAGTCCCACTTCCTCGATAAGAGTGTCAATCCACTCTTTTTTCTCCTGTTTATCCATCTTCTGTTTGCCAAGAAGGAGCGGAAATTCGATATTTTCATAGACATTGAGTACCGGGATAAGATTAAAAAGCTGGAAAATAAAACCAAGGGTCCGGTGCCGGAGTGTGGTGAGCTCTTTATCAGAGAGATCACCTGTTGAACTATTGTTTATCCGTACCGTTCCCGTAGTTGGGGTATCGATGCAGCCGATCATGTTGAGAATTGTTGTTTTTCCTGATCCCGACGGACCGGCAATAGAGACGAAATCGCCTTTCTCGATGGATATCTCCACCCCTCTGACTGCTTTAACCTGTACCTTCCCAAGGGAATAATTCTTTACAACCTTGTTTAGTTCAATAATTGCCATATTGACCTCACTAATATTCTGTGAGCAAATAGCGTGCCAACATGCATCATAAAAAGAGTAAATAATTCGGCTTTGGATAGAAGATTTTCCTATTTTAAAGTCTTTCAAACAACTTTGTAGACTTCAAAATAGTGAAGAGTGTATAAAATATTTACACACAGTTTAAATGTAAAAATATTTAACAGCTAATCGCTGCCTTTGTCGGTACTAAAAAAAGACAATACCATAAAGATCAGGTACTAATAATAAAAATCTTCATATATACTGTCTCGATAATCGACGGTACTGCGGAATGATATTTTAATCATACTCATCAAATCAGTTATTGTGTCTTTGCTGATGAGAAGAGATAGATTGAAGGAAAACATCGAGGATGAAACCCTGGATTCCTTATTTCCAGCGCGGCAATTCACAAAGAGCATTATTTCGCCCACATGGTTGTCAAGCGAACTTGCAACAAAGTTATTATTTTCAGAATAGCTGTATATGCCATTGAAGTAATTTAAAGCTATTCCCGGTTCAAGAAAAAGAAAGCTGTGTCCCATTAAATTTATAGGAAGCTTTATTGAAATAGATCCTATCTTCCTTTTTAGAGACAATAAAAAATGAAAACTCGAATCACAATAATATTCATTCAGTCCTGGATAATAAAATAAAAGAGATTTTTCGACGGGTATATTCTCCGTTAAGAAACTCTGCATTCCAAGTTCCAGGGAAAATATGATGTTCCAGAAAAAATCCATATAAACATTTGTTTTGGAATCAAAAATGCAATAATAATCATCTCGCCATTTGCCTCCCTTAATCAGCATTCTGTATAATAAA
Organism: Spirochaetales bacterium; assembly: GCA_023131935.1. Taxonomy (GTDB): domain Bacteria; phylum Spirochaetota; class Spirochaetia; order JAGLYY01; family JAGLYY01; genus JAGLYY01. Next base: position 2,554 of record JAGLYY010000430.1, read on the forward strand.
CCTTCTGTTGGATAAGCATGATTATCCAGGGTATCTACTGAAAAACGGGGGGAAAATTCAAAGGCATGTCCAAGCACCGGTTCGGGAGAAAGATCGGTAAGATAATCCATCGTGATAGTTAGATTAACAATGTCATCGAAATATTGTCCTGCTGAGAATCCCAGATTAAAGAAGTTTCCGGGCGTTATTTTTAATTTATCGGAGCTAAATCCGCCTTTCTCTGTGTTTTCTTCCAGATAGAATAAGTATGCAGCCTTTATCCGGAAATTATCCATGATAAACGGCTGGGGGATATGCTTCAAACCGAAAATAAGTCCTATCTTCTCCAAAGAAATGTTCTGTATCGCCGGATTCGCATCGGGAAAATTGAGCTCGATTAAAGGACGGATTATGAAATCACCATTAGAAAAATCGGGATATGCGAAAACATCCGCGGCGCATAATAACACAATAATAATTAAAAACAGCCTTGCCCACCTGCGAATAAATGTTTCCATATGCTATCTATTTTTAACCTTGCTTGGTTCAGTAATTATCATATTGACCTCTCTAAATATTCTGTAAGCAAGTAGCGTGCCAGCATATATCATGAAACGAGTTGTTTATTCGGTTTTTATAGAAGATTTTCCTATTTTTAAGGTCTTTTAAACAAATTTTTAGACTTCAAAATGAAGAAGAATGTATAAAATATTTACACACACTTTAAATGTAAAAATATTTAACAGCTGATTGTGGTCTGGATACAGAATCTGCTTTTATATTTGGATTACTTCATGATATTGGAAGAAGATTTTATGTAAGTATTATTCGCCATGGTTTAGATGGATTTAACTATTTAAATGAAATTGGCTTTATAAAAGAAGCCCGTATTTAAATCGGATCCCAATAAGCGCTGAAAACTTCGTAGACAATTTGATTGCAAAATTTTCGCTTAAAACAATTTTCTGAATTGTGCAATGTAGACATATATGA
>JAGLYY010000431.1 GCA_023131935.1 Spirochaetales bacterium
TCTTTCTTCGCCACAAATCCGGCGTTTATCGGCACATACCCCCGGATTGCGAAGCTATCAAAATTACTTTGATGATTGGAGATGAGACAGATATCCTTCCGGTCCTTCGGAAGGTTTTCCAACCCGGAAACAACAACCTTAATTCCGCTAATCATGAGTGTACCCCGCGCAATAGCCTGAGTAAGCCAACTCATATAAATCCATGCCGCCTTTTTCAACCCGGCTATCCGGAGAAGATAATCGGGGATGAGAAAGATGAATGATATTGGTAACAGAAAGATAATTATCAGTGCAACAAACAGGGTCCTGATCATTTGATTACCCGTTTTATGAAAATCTAAGAATAGTCCAATCCCGTTTTTTCGCGGCCTTTCGGAGGCGAATATCGGGATTGACGGCAACAGGAGTACCAATAGCTTCCAACAAGGGCAAATCATGAAAACTGTCAGAATAAAAAGTATAGTCTTCCGCCCTGTGGCCCTCCTGACTGATATATTCAAGGACTCTCCGCTTTTTCTCGTTCTGAAACGCCGGAAGCCCCTCGAATCCACCGGTTGAGATCCCATCATTGAACGCGAGTTTCGTGGCGATTATCGTATCGATTTCAAGATATTCCGCCAGTGGTAAAAGAAGGATTTCGAAGGCTGAACTCGCGAGAATCACCCTCTTACCATCCCGCTGAAGTCTTTTTACCACAGCTTCAGCCTCAGGATAAATATCCTTATGAATACTATGGACTAGAGCTTTCCTGGCAAGATCTTCGAGAAATTCTCTGGATTTCCCTTTGAGCATCGGAATTTCTTCATTGAGAGATTCCACCTCGAGACTGCTAAAACGGTACCTTAGGTACCAAAGGGGCATAAAAAATAATACCGACAGGGGGAAAACTCCACTTCGCAGCCCTTCCGCCATAAAACGGCTCCCCATTGCCTTACGAGTTATTGTATGATCAACATCAAAAACGTGAACTTCCGACATCTCTTACTTCTGCCTTTTCCCGCTATAGTCTAATAATTGCCCAAGTATTTTGAACTCATCAGTCCCCTTAAGCGGAATCTTTTCTACAGCATTACCCGCCCTCCGGGTGTACTCACTAATTATAGCGGAAACATGGTCCTGAATTCCATGGTCAAAAACAAGATTCCTGATCCAATCTATCTCTTCCTGTCCAATCTGCTTATTACCAAAAATTGTGGAAAGGTGTTTTCTCTCATCCGCTCCTGCCCTTTTGTATAATAATACATAATATAGGGTCTTTTTCCCCTCCCGGATATCTGAACCAATCGGTTTTCCCAGGCTGTTTTCATCCCCGAAAAGGCCAAGCTCATCGTCCTTAAGCTGGAAGACTGTCCCCAGGTTATTCCCAAAATCCTCCAGAGCGTTGAGGGATTTCTCATCAGCCCCCGCAAGGAAGGCTCCGCTCAAGAGGGGAACAGTAAAGGTATACCTGGCGGTTTTGTACAGATACAGGTTCAGGATATCATCTTCTGTTACAGTGATAGAAGGGGCCCCCTGGTACACATCCCTCATCTGAGCAACCGCCACAAGAGCGAGTTCCTTACTGCACAGGCTATTTATCCTTCGTATATCTTCCAGAGGGCCTTCAAGGGTGTTAAGGAGATGAAAAGCCAGAAAGATCGCGATATCCCCCGCGCATATACCGAGGGATTCACCTGTATGATGAGGGTCGGGGAAACCTTGTTTCTCAGCGAGGATTGTATACTGGTGGTGAAGAGAACTCATCCCCCTCCGGGTGATGTCCCGATCCATGATGTCATCATGCACCAGAAAGGCGGCCTGAAAAAGTTCCATAGCGGCGCCCAACCGGATGGCCTGCGCCCTGTCCCCTTCCCCGAAGAGATCGTAAGCGAGCACACTTAAGCCCCCGCGAAGGACCTTCCCTCCATCCATGAAAGCGAGGATTCTTTCAAAAAAGTCTTTTCCATGAATGCCTATAGGATCGACGGAGCCGCCCATCTCAGTGAAAAACTGATTTAATGCTCCCAGGATGGCTTTTTTCTGTTTGGCGAAATAGGTGTTCATTGCAGACTCTCCGGAAGGGTTTCTATCCATATATCTTTCTCTTCAATGGCAGATTGCCAAGGGTGCAAAACCAACTTTGTCACATATCTTTAAAAGATTGTAGGGGTTTCGTTTATTTATTGCATTTTTCCATTAAAAAATGAATTGTGCTATTGACACAGTAGTGTATTTTTATTGTATTCTTACGAATAATTATACGGGGCGATCTTATGCAGCTTGAGGGGAAAGATGTGTGGTACCTGAAATCCCCTTCTCCGTATACTTCATATAGTCTTCTGTATGAAGAATCCCGCCAAAAGCACCTTCTATTCCCCGTAGGCGGGCATCACGGCAGCGGCCTTGATGTCCGCAACTATGGCGGTCTACTTCTTGCGGAATAAGGTTTTTATCCGATTCCCGACGGACTTCTTCGTAGTTTCCAGCAAGTCTGCGGGGACTTTAAAATCCTCTCCATACTTTTTCCTGTAATATGCAAGACGCTCTTCAACGCTGCGGTCTCTGCTTACCGGTTTTTTCCCTTCCTCCGGTCTTCGCGCTTCAGTTTTTCGGCTCTCAACCCTCGCCTGGATCCTCTTATTATCTTCCTGGACCCTCTTATTATCTTCCTGCCTGCTCTTCCAATCCTGCCGCTGGTCTTTACGATTGCTCTGATTACTTTGATTACTCCGATTGCTCCGAGAACCCAGTGCCGCGGCCCCGGTTCTCCGGCCCTGGGGCTTTCTGGTTCCGCGGGCGGAAGAACGCCCCGAAAAATGCCTCGGGGAAGAGGATTTTTGGCGGGTTGTTGCCCGGTCATCGGGAATATATTTACCGATACTATGGTCTTCGGGAAAAAGAGCATCATCAGCCCACTCTACAGGGATTTTCGTGTCGATAAAGGACTCTATCGCCTCCAGGCCATATACATATTTCTCGCAAGCCATGGAAACAGCGATTCCCGTTTTTCCTGCCCTGGCGGTCCTGCCGATACGGTGAACATAGTTTTCATAATCCTCTGGAAGATCATAGTTAATAACCATGGCAAGATCATTGATATGGAGTCCCCGTGCCGCGACATCGGTTGCCACCAGGAACTTAAGGTCTCCGGATTTAATCTTCCCGATGATTGCAAGGCGTTTCCGTTGGGGAAGGTCCCCCATTATATACTGACTACTGTACCCATTGTGATTCAGACGATGTGATACCTTAACTGC
>JAGLYY010000432.1 GCA_023131935.1 Spirochaetales bacterium
CCAAGGAGAAGTTTAAACTTATCCTCCTTGGAAACATGGTACAGGACCTGGGTAATCTCATCCACTGTAACCTGTTCCGGTTCGATTTCAATTTCAACCGGGTTGTTCATATATTCCCATGCCAGCTGTTTAACCCGAGAGCTTAACGTGGCACTGAACAGCATGTTAAGCCGCTCTTCCCTGGGAGGCATTTTCCTGAGCATTTTCCTGAGATCCGGAATAAAACCCATATCAAAGAGCCGGTCAGCTTCATCAATAATCAGAACACTAATCTCTCCGAAATTTAATTTCCCGGAGTTCGCGAGATCCAGCAACCTGCCAGGGGTCCCAATAATGAAGTTCACCCCCTCTTTAAGCTGTTTTATCTGATGGCCGTACCCTACACCCCCGAAGAAACTTCCATAAGTAAAAGGAAGATATTTCCCGAGCATTTTCGCTTCCTCTTCGATCTGAACTGCCAGCTCTCTGGTAGGAACGATGATAAGGGCCTGTTTTTTTTCAATCCGGTCGGTAAGGAACAATTGAAATATTGAAATGAGAAACGCGGCGGTTTTCCCTGTCCCGGTCTGCGACTGGACCATAAGATCCCGCATCTTGAGGGACGCGTCAAAGGATTTCTCCTGGACAGGAGTACATTCTTCAAAGGCAGCTTCATCGATACCTTTCAATATTCTTTGGTCAAAATCAAATTCATGGAATTTCATGTGTATTACTCGTGACGTGAATTTTCTGTATTTGGAGGAACTCGATATTCATGAAAATACAGATAGATAAACTATCGCAATAATAGCAGATTTTAGTAATACTGCCAACCCAGCGGCAATTGTCTTTGGAAATCATGGAAATCATGCTTTTCTCTTGCACCCCGGTTAATTTGTATCCATAATACTTTCTGTGAAACGAACTCGAAGACAGGTTTTTGACCTCTCCCAGGGACGCCGGATCTACAGTGTATTTGCCTCATTCAATGCCATGTCCTTTGGACTCCTCACGGGCAACATCGTCATCCTGTATGTTCTCCGCCTTGGGGGGAGCAGCTCCTTCATCGGTATCATTTCTTCCTTCCAATACATCGCTCTTTTCTTCCTTCTCATTGGCAGGATGATTATTGACAGGGTCGGGACCCAACGGCTCATGGGTACCTGTTGGACAATCAGATACCTATTAATGGTACCCCTTCTTATATCTCCTTTCGTTGTTTTACGGGGGAGTACCTCTTCCGGGCTCCTGCTCGTGGTTTTATCACTTGGAGGTTTTCATATCGCCAGAGGGATAGGAGCTGCCAGTTTCAATCCGATACTGGGGATCTTTGCCTCCGGAAAAGACCGGGGTGCCTATCTTTCCCGTTTGCAGATTATTTCACACTCAGTAGCGATTGGTACCGGTATAGCAACCGCCATTATCCTTGGGGGGACCCCTCCGATCACCCGGTATGCCATTTTTATCGGGACAGGTATAATCGCGGGGTTTATTGCCTCTTTCCTTACTTTCAAACTTCCAATCCCCCGTTCTTTTCACCGAAGAAAGGGGGGGGCACTTTTTCCGGGTATTAAGAAAGCCTTGAAACGCCGTACTTTCCGGAAATTTATACTCCTCTGTTTACTCAGCGCTCTGGTAATCGGGATGGCAATCCCTTTCATCATCGTCTACGCGAAGCGTGTTTATCATCAGCCGGATGGACTGATTATTGTTTTTACCGTTCTTGGCAGCCTGGGCGCGATTTCAATGGGGCTGATATCCAGCTTACTCATGGACCGGTTTGGGGCGAAGCCGATCATTCTGCTCTTCTTATCCATCTTTATCATCAGTCTGGTCCTCCTCATTATCGCTCCCCGATTCTCTCCAATCGGGATCATCCTGTTCCTCGGTACTGTTTTCTTCCTGTTTCAACTGGGAATAACGGGACATCAGAATGGGACCCAAAATTATTTTTTCTCGGTGATAGAGGAAGATGAACACCTGAACCTGGGAATCCTCTACAATCTTGTTATTGGGATTGGCAGTACCGCCGGATCCCTTGCGGGTGGTTTTATCCTTGATTCGATCCAGGGAGGATTTGATTTTGATATAACAACCTCCTTCAGGTTCTACTTCGGAATTATCCTTGCTCTTTATATCCTGATCCTCATTCTTACATCCCGGTTAACAGATATCAGTAATTACACCTTTTTGGACGCCCTTTCGGTAATACGCTCCACAAAGCAGCTTCGGACGGTATCCCTGCTAAATCGTCTCGACCGGTCCACCTATTACCTTGATGAGGTAAAAGCGATAAATGCCCTCGCGGATTCACAATCCAGTATACCGATAGAGGACCTCCTGCAGAGATTGAAATCCCCCCGATTTTACATCCGCTCTCAGTCTCTTCTAACATTAGAAACCCTGCCGATAAATGAGAGAGTAGAAAACGCCCTTATCACCGAAGTGAAAAACCATTCCTTTACAACCGCATACATTGCCGCGAGAATCATTGGAAAAAAGAATATAAGAAAGGCAATACCCGCGCTGCGCCAATCCCTCTCCACAACCGATTATCAACTCCAATCTGCCGGCATACTCGCCCTCGGACGGCTTCAGGATAAAGAGAGCATTCCCCGCATCGAGAAAGTACTTCTTAAGACGAAAAACCCAATGGTAATAATCCATGGCGCGGCGGCATTGGAGCTTCTCGGGAGCGTCGAATCTCTTCCGGTACTCTTTATGGTACTGAAACAGAAACCCACCTCCCCCTTCCTCCGGGACGAAGTGATACTATCTATCAGCGAGATCCTTGGGCTCGGAAAGTGGTTTTACCCCTTCTTCACCGCGTTCCTGGAAAAGGCAACAACAGGCAAGGAGATGCTGCTTGAGTACCTCGACGAACATTTCACCGAAGATCAAGGCATCGATCAGAAATCAATAAGCCATGGCGTTAACAGCCTTTTAAAGAAGCATTCCAATAGGGGAACGTTGGTCACCGATATCCTTACTTCAGGAAAGGTA
>JAGLYY010000433.1 GCA_023131935.1 Spirochaetales bacterium
GCCCCCCTATAGTTAATTACCTGGTTCAACTGGCGAACCAACAAAATTATGAAAGTATGTACGAAAAAGCATACATCAATATAGTGTAAGGCAGCGCTTGTTCCCGTTTTTCGGTGTGCGAGCGCTTTTTTTACTACAAAAGAAAAGGAGTTACCATTGGCTGAATCAAAGACACGTGGACTGGCAAAATTTTTCCAGTTCGAAGAACTCGGAACCAATTACCGGACCGAGATCATGGCTGGTATCACCACCTTCATGACCATGGCTTATATCCTCGTCGTGAATCCAAGTATCCTGGCTAACGCGGGGATGGATTGGGGTGGTGTTTTCACCGCGACCGCTATTGCGTCGGCAATCGCAACCCTTGTTATGGCCTTTGTAGCGAAACTGCCTTTTGCCCTGGCGCCGGGAATGGGACTGAACGCATTCTTTGCCTTCAGTGTCGTTATTGGTATGGGTTACTCATGGCAGTTTGCCCTTACGGCAGTCTTCCTCGAAGGTATCATCTTCATGATCCTTACCTTTCTAAACGTTCGTGAGGCAATCCTCAATTGCATTCCCATGAATGTAAAAAGGGCAATCGCCGTTGGAATCGGTCTTTTTATCGCGTTCATCGGCCTCAGTAACGCGGGGATTGTTGTCGGCGGAGCTGGAACTCCCCTGACCCTGGGTGATATAACCAGCGGGACAGCCCTTCTGGCCCTCATCGGTCTGATAATAACCGGTGTTCTCCTTGCGTTTAAGGTAAAGGGAGCTCTTCTCATCGGGATTATCGCCACCACTATAGTGGGGTTCCCATTCGGGATTACCCAGGCCCCTTCCGGAAGCTGGGCGCCGCCATCCCTGTCATCAGTATTTTTTAAATTTGATTTTACCCATATTTTCACTCTCGATATGGTGGTCGTGCTGTTTACCTTTCTCTTTGTCGACATGTTCGATACTGTCGGGACCCTCATAGGAGTTTCCACTGAGGCAAAAATATTAAAAAAAGATGGTTCTGTCCCCCGGGCAAAGCAGGCCCTTTTTGCCGATGCTCTGGGAACCACCGTCGGTGCAGTGCTTGGAACCAGTACGGTTACTACCTATATTGAGAGTGCTGCCGGTGTTGCCGAAGGGGGAAAAAGCGGTTTCACCGCCCTGACTACCGCGGTCTTCTTTCTCCTGGCCCTCTTCATCTCGCCACTGTTCATCATGATTCCCGGAGCGGCAACAGCACCCGCCCTCATTCTCGTCGGACTCTTCATGATGTCTCCGATTAAAGAGATCGATCTCTCCGATTTCACCGAGGCCATACCAGCTTTCCTGACAATAATAATGATGCCTCTCACCTACAGCATAGCCGAAGGGATCATGTTTGGAATGCTCTCCTGGATCCTGCTTAAACTCTTCACAGGAAAATATAAGGAGATCTCAGTGATCACTTACGTCGTGTGTGCTCTTTTTGTACTCAAGTTTATTATTTAAGGGAGTCTTCCTTACTGTAACATTTTCTCCACCTGCCCGGCTTTCGCCGGGCTTTTTATTTTCCGGATTATGGAGCAAACGATTATTTCATCGTCGAAAGTCCTTTAAGCCTCCGCTGGGCCAGGACCCAGGAGGAGATGGGTGTGTTGATCTCATCTTCCGGCCGCTCAACCCTGTTGTACGCGCGGACCGCCGCGTCGATGACTCCATATTCCTCCGCGATTCTGCCCAGAACATACCAGGCATCGGAATCCGGTTCCTGTTGTCCGGTAAGCGCCAGTACCCGGTCCATGATCTTACGTGCCTCGGTAACCCGCCCGGTTTCCGCGTAGAGGGCAGCAAGGGTATGAAGGATCGCGGAGTTCTCAGAACCAGAGAGTTTTACAGCGGTCCGTGCCCGCTGAAGGGCCTGTCCGGTGATCTCTGGGCCAAAGAGCTCGATCCAGGCCATGGTATTGTAAAAACTCGCGTTAACGGTCTGTTCAGCTTCCATTTGTTTGAAAATTACTTCCAGGTTGTCCTGATCTACCTGCAGAGTGTAAATATTCCTTAGTAACTGTTCCGCTGCACTATCTTCAAAATCTTTTTCCTGCCGATCATTCGCGATTTCTATCGCTTCTTCGAAACGGCCCTTGTTAATCAAGGCATCTTCATAGAGCCGGAAAACACGTTCTGATTCGGGAAACTCATCACCCAGAATCTCTGCAAACTCCAGGTACTTATCCATATCCCCGGAGTTGACATAGGCAATAGCGAGGGCATAGTTGAAATCATGAATCATGGAACGATCCTTATTGATCCTCTTTTCAACCTCAAGGATTTTCGCGGCTTCTTCCGCGGTACTCCCACTTGCCATAATGGATGCCGCGATGTACCTGATCATCGATGGATCTTTGTTTTCCATCCATCCCGCCCGGAAAGGCTTATTCGCAAGGACTTCATCTTTATCGGGTTCATAGGAAAAATCATCATAATACCAGTCAATCCAGGCTGTAGCTGCTTTGAAATTACCATCTGTAAGGAACTTCAAAAGCTGTTTTCCGATGAGCTCCCTGTATCCGGTAGTAGCCGCAATCTTCAACCCATCCTGTCCGGGAATCACATAAAAAATCTCCTCCGGATAACGGTCCCCCTCTGCCCCGTACATTTTAATGTGGTAGCCGGTTCTCTCATCTCCATCAACAACCAGCTTGAGATCCGAGATAGCAAAATCGAGGATTACCGCGAGAGGAATCCCGGAGGAATGGGCATTACGGCGGGAAAGATTCCAGAACTCATACAGGTTATCAGCAGTTTCTCTGTCCAAAGCGGATGAGAGGAAATTATCTGTACAGATATCCGCGAAAACCTGCTCCCCCACGCTTCCGAGAGTCAGCCTTCCAATTACAAATCTGCTAATGAGGTCTTGTGGATCATGAAGATCAAAAGATCGTTCTTCCCACGGAACAGTGCCATAGATCCGGTCCGCCCTGGATTCCAGACTAAAGGCATCTCCGGATCCCCGGGCAGCTTCCCGGAGAAGCTGTTCCCCTTTACTGTACATCCGGAGATGGATAAGAAGGTCCGCCGCCTCTACTAAAACCTTACGCCTTTGATCGACAGAATGGATGAGCCCGGCCCTGCGAACTCCCGCTTCTACTCCATCACGGGCAGTAACAGCCGTGAGCATATAAGAATCTTTTTCCAGATCATTGGAAAGTTTTTCCGCCCAGGTTTGGATTTCATCATACCTGCCAACCCGAAAAAGGGCCGCTACAAGGTTGGCAAGCATTTTCTCTTCATCCAGCTCGTTATAGATAT
>JAGLYY010000434.1 GCA_023131935.1 Spirochaetales bacterium
GCCGATGCCGGTTCATCCATAAGGATGATTTCCGGTTTTACTGCAATTGTCCGGGCTATACACAGACGCTGCTGCTGGCCGCCGGAAAGGCGTAAAGCATTTTCCTTGAGTTTATCCTTTACCTCGTCCCATAATGCCGCCTCTTTCAACGATTTTTCGACGAGCTCATCCATATCTCCGCCATAACCATGAATTTTAGCTCCCCAGGAAACATTTTCATAGATGCTTTTCGGAAAGGGATTGGGTTTCTGGAACACCATTCCAATCCGTTTCCGTAAGGCTACGGGGTCCACATCCGGGGCATAGATATTTTTTTCCTGAAAGAATATTTGTCCTTCAGCCCGCGATCCCGGTACCAGGTCATTCATCCTGTTGATGGCACGGAGGACCGTACTTTTTCCGCATCCCGATGGACCGATTAAGGCTGTAATTTTATGTTTATGAATGGATAGATTTATGTCCTTAACAGCCTGGAAGTGGTCGTAAAAAACATTGAGATATTGTAATTCAAGGGCATTTTTCTGTCCTGTCTTCCGGATAATCGAGGTTGGCTTTTTTTCCCGTATAGAAATCATGATTTACCACCTTTTCTTTTTTTTTGCGTACCGGTTCCGCAGGATTATCGCCCCCGCGTTTAAAGTCAGTAATAGTATAAGAAGCACGATGATCGCGGCGGCAGCTACTTTCCGGAATTCCGGTTGTGGCCTGGCCGTCCACTGGTATATCTGTATGGGCAGGGCGGTGAATTTTGAAAACACCGAAGAGGGTTGTTTGGCTACAAATGTGGATGCTCCCACTACAATGAGAGGGGCGGTCTCACCAAGAGCCCGGGAGATGGCAAGTATTGATCCTGTCAATATTCGGTCCATGGAATAGGGAAGCACATGGTGCCAGATCGTCTGCCACTTCGTAGCTCCGATGCCAAAGCTGGAAAACCTGAGGGAGCGGGGGACCCCGCGGATTGCCTCCTGGGCATTTATGATGATGATAGGGAGGACAAGAATTCCCAGGGTTAATCCCGCCGAGAGGATGGTTCTGCCGTTAGAAGCACTATCCTGAGCGGCATTGAAAATGAGCCCACTTGTTAAAGGTTCAAGCCCGCGGACGAATACGGCGAGCCCAAGCATGCCGTAAATTATGGAAGGGATGCCCGCAAGATTGTAGATATTTACCTGAATGAGATTGTTGAATCTGTTCAGTTTTGAGTACTCCTCCAGGTAGATAGCTGTACCCACTCCCAGGGGAATAGCCGTTATTATCGCGATTCCGATAATGAAGAAAGAACCAATAAGGGCTGTTTTTATTCCGGTTTTTTCCGGGATGCTTGATTGCGCGCTGAAGAGAAACCGGAAGGAAATCCAGGACCGGAATTCCAGCCTTGCACCCGGATATTCAGTGCGCGTTTCATCTCTTATTTTCTCTCTTTGAAAGATTGATGAAGCAAGGCTCCATGCACGCACTACCTGTGGGTTAACTACCTTATCCAGGACAATTCCAAATATCTCTTCCGTGCTTCGCTGTGAAAAAGGCTTTTCAAATTCAAAGCGGTGTATCAAACCCTTCGAAATATTCTGTTCCAGGATTTCGATGAGCTGTGCTCTTTGAAGGTCCTCGATTTTTTCTGAGGTGATGCCGAATTCCTCAATCGGATGTTCATCCTGTATGGCAACATACCCGAAAGACTCATTGATTACACTGTAGAGCAGGACTATAAGGGCAAAAATACCCGCAAGAGTCGCGGCTTGAAAGAGTAATATGCCAGTCCTGTTTTTTTTCTGCCTTCCTGTAATATCTGAAATCATTATTCGTATTTCTCCCGAAATTTTCGAACAAACTTCTGGCTTATGATGTTGAGCATGAGGGTGAGAAAAAACAGTACCATTCCGATCGCAAATATGCTGTTGTAATCCATTGTATCAAACCCGATATCTCCTCCTGATATACGGGCGATGTATCCTGTCATGGTTTCAGCGGACTTGAATGGGTTTAAAGTAAGCGCGGATCCCGCACCAGCGGCGAGTGCAACGATCATCGTTTCTCCCACAGCCCGGGATAAGCCCATAACAAAAGCTGCAAGAATCCCCGACACAGCAGCGGGAACCACCACTCCAATAGATACTTCAAGCTTTGTGGCGCCCAGGCCATAGGCGGCTTCCCGTAAACCATGGGGTACCGCGTTCATTGCGTCTTCACTCATCGACGCAATCATAGGAAAGATCAGAATACCCATTGCAATTCCCGCTGCGGCAGTATTGTAGATATCAACGGTGTTTACCCCAAAGATTGAACGCAGAAATGGGGTAATAAAGGTAAGGGCGAAATATCCATACACTATGGTCGGGATTCCTGCCAGAACTTCCAGGGTTGGTTTTACGCGGGAGCGGAATTTGTCTGAAGCATATTCGCTTAAATATATTGCCGCGAAAACCCCGAGAGGTCCGGCGACAAGCATTGCAATGAAGCTTGTTAGGATGGTCGAATTGAAGAGAGGCAGGATCCCGAATTGCCTGATTACCGGCTGCCATTTCAGGGAGGTAATGAATTCTTTTATGGTAACCTCTCCGGAAGAGAAGAACCTCGCCGATTCAACAGCGAGGATGTAGACAATTCCCACAGTAATACTGACAGAGAGGACCGCAAAGAATGTCAGGACCCCGCGTATGAGGATTTCCCCCATACGCAGTTTCTTTCCAAGTTCGTTTTTTTCTCTAGCAATTCCAAAGAGAGATCTCATTAGAATTTCCCTTCCATTGCTTCCATCCACTTCTTTTTTGCTGCTTCCAGATCAGCTTTTCCCGCGGGGAAATAGCCTGCTTCCCGGATTTCTTCGTTTACATAGGTCAGGTAGAAGTTGATAAAGGCCGCAACCTGGGGTTTCTCATGCATGATGCCTGCGCTTGAATAGATGAAGAGCGGCCTCGCGAGGGGGTATGTTCCGTTGTCGACACTTGCATCATTTGCTTCGATTCCGTTTATGTTGAGAATTTTCAGGTTTCCTTTGTTCTCCGCGTAGTAGGCATACCCGAAGAAACCGATGGCATAGGTGTTTTCGGCAATTCCCCGAACAAGAATGTTATCATCTTCAGACATCTGAAGGTTGTCTGAGGCCAGCATAGGATACTCATCTTTATCGAAAACTTCTTTGACAAAATAATCAAAGGTCCCGCTGTCAGTTCCCGGAATAAAACGCTTAATTTCCTCATTCGGCCATGATGAGTTCACTTCTGCCCATGTTTTTGCTGAAGAAAAAATCAGGGCAAGCTCTTCCATGGTAACATCGGAGAGGAAGGTATTCTTCGGATTGATTACCACAGCCAGCGCGTCGGTCCCTACCCGAAACTCGATCGGTTCCCGACCGTTCTCTCTTGCGGCAGCAACTTCCTTGTCCTTGATCTTTCTGCTGGCATTTGAAATGTCGGTTTCCGCTGCAACGGCCCATCTTTCAAAACCAGCCCCGCTTCCAATGCAGTCTACAGTGATATTGCCTCCGTAACCTTCATCAATAAAACGTTCTACCATTTTCTCGGAAAGGGGAAATACGGTGGAACTACCTGCCGTTATAATATTCCCTTCTACCGCCATGGGGTTTACACCGGGAAGAACGGCATCATCCGATTCACTCATTAACCATGCGTATGAACCGGAACCGGTTGATTCAGCAGTTCCTCCCGCAAAAAGCGTCCCTCCGAGTACCATACAAATAGCGATAAATACGATTCTTTTCATTTCATCCTCCTCAGGATTGTTTTCTGTACACCCTATATATAGAGGGAAAGTATGATGATGAAGTTAGGGAATTGTTAGAAAATGGTTAAATACCAGAAGAATGTTATAAAACCCGCAAGTAACAGACCGCCGGTGATGGACCCTCTGTATCGCTGATCCGGGACAAGATAAACCCGCGGTAAGAAAAAAAAGACTCGAATTTCCTGTTGTGTGTTATACGTTATTAAAGGGAAGGAGGAAAAAATGAATTATGATGAAAGTGCGTATACGACATGTGATATTTGCGGCGCTGTTTGGAAGGAAACCCGTAAAAAGTTTTATTGTGATCACTGTGCCAGATATTACTTTGTGTGTCCGAACTGCCAGGAAAGAGGGCCGCATTGCGTCTTGTGCGGTATTCCTTTAAAGAAGAAGACTGAACCATCCGTTGCCAATAGGTAAGTGGTTGCTTAATCTGCTCAGTTATTGCTGATTCTGTTTTGTCCCAATCCTCATAATTCTCTGTCCCAACCATAGCACTAAGGCTCCTGATCCGGAAAAACCCGCTATGATAAATATTACTCTTGCCCCAAAAGTTGTCCCGAGAGTGCCTCCCAGCCTGGCTGCAAGCAGAACACCAAAACTGAAACAGAAGTTATAGATTGTATTCATTCTGCCTCTGAACCGGGTTGGGCATAAATCGAGGAGTGCGGCTATAAGTACCGGGAAAAGAATTGCGTGAGCAATACCGTAGAAAATCCCGGCAATGACAAGACTGGTATACCCGAAAGGTGCCAGAATAGCCCCGATACTCAACGGTAAAGCTATCAATCCGGGTAATAAGGCAAGTGATCTGGGGAAGCGGTCAAAGTAACTCGCGCCAAAAAGCCGTATCAGTATTGTCACAATAGGATAGGTTATCCAGAATGGGCTTATTAATTCCAATCCCTGGCTTTTTACAAGACCAGGCAGGAAAACTAAAAAAGTACCGAATACATAACTGAATAACAAAGTGTAAACAAGAAAGGGAAGAACTGCCTTATTGGAAAGGGCGTGTTTAAAATCACTAAGTTTAAACAGGTGTTCCTTTCCGGGATTATCTTTTGGAAGGAACGCAAGGGCAGCAAGAGCCAACAGGTAAAAGAAGACTGCCAAAGCAACTATCGCAGCTAAGCCAAAGGTTCGGTATAAAAGTTCTCCTATACCGATACTTAAGGGAAAAGGCAGCATTCCCATTATCCCGAAAAGTGCCATCCATCTTGCCCGCTCCATAGAAGGCAGAAGATGGGAGAGAATTGTCATATTACCTATCATAACAACAATAAAAAAGACACCCTGGAAAAAACGGGAAACAGCATAGTAATCCGGATTTGAAAAAGGGATTAAATAAATGAAACTGAGAGGGATCTGAGCCAGGAAAGCAATAAACAGTAGTTTTTTTCTTGAAATCTGGTCAATCCGGAAAGCCAGTGGGATCATTGTAATCAGCATGCCCAGACTGCCGAATCCCAGGATAAAACCTATCCGGTCCTTCGCCAGCCCGATTGCCTCAAAATGGACAGCTAACAGATCAAAGAGAGTATACCCTACAGCAAATGCAAAGAATGCAATGGCCAATGTAAAAAATGTTCTACGTGATTTTCTGTCCACACAAATCTTCTTTATTCCGTATTCGACTATTTCTTTCTTTAACCCGGAAAACCCGGGAGAAGTATGATGAGAATAGTAGTGTATGGCTCAGAATCGTGCAAGTAACAGATCACTTCAATACATTCTTCATCCTTGACTTTTTTTCTGCCCCTAACTACTGTTGGTATTTATATGAACCTGAAAAAATTACTTGCACCCAAGATGGTCCTGACCGAGTTGGCCGGATCAACGAAAGAGGAGGTCATCGAGAACCTGGTTGATCTCCTGATGGAATCGGGAAAGATTAAAGACCGGGAAGTGGCACTTGCCTGTATTCTTGCCCGGGAACAAAAAATGTCCACTGGCATGCAGAATGAGATCGCGATTCCTCACGGAAAAAGTGATACCGTTGACGAACTTATCGTCTGTATCGCCCTGAAGAAAGAGGGGATCGATTTCGAGAGCCTCGACGGCATGCCCAGCAAGATTTTCATTATGACAATCTCTCCCCTCAACAGGAGTGGTCCCCATGTACAGTTCCTCGCTGAAATCAGTCAGCTTCTAAAAGAAGAGGAAAAACGGGAACAGCTCCTCGCCGCGGAAACCGCGGAAGAAATTCTCAAAGTTTTCATAGGGTAAGAGATGATGAAACGGATAACCCTCGCGATTCTCATACTTCTCGCCGTGGTCCCTCTTTTTGCCTCTGGAGTTGCTTCAGGAGGGGAAGCGGAAAACATGACTCATAAGATGACTATTCTGGTGTTTCAGCTTGCCATCATCGTCATTGCTGTAAGACTTTTCGGGCACATTTTTTCCCGGTACCTGAAACAACCGCGGGTCCTCGGAGAATTGGTTGCCGGAATGGTGATTGGTCCTTATGCCCTCGGGGGGATTCAGCTGGATTTTCTGGGGCAGCAGCTATTCGAAACAACCGGAGGGTCACTTCCGGTTTCTCCGGAACTCTACGGTTTTGCTATCGTTGCTTCTATTATCCTGCTTTTTCTTTCGGGGCTGGAGACCGATTTGCCCACTTTTCTCCGGTTCTCCGGGGTTGGGTCATTTGTCGGTTTGGGTGGTGTTATTGTCTCCTTTTTTCTCGGTGATGCTCTAGCGGTACTTTTACTTCCCGGCGTTGATAATTTTATGCACCCAACAGCCTTGTTCCTGGGAACACTCTCTACTGCCACCTCCGTCGGAATAACCGCCCGGATCCTGAGCGAGAAGCGAAAGATGTCCTCTCCTGAAGGGGTTACAATCCTTGCCGCTGCTGTTTTGGATGATGTGGTTGGAATCATTCTCCTTGCCGTAGTCGTTGGTGTCGCAAAGGTTGCCGATACGGGAGGTGCTATCCCCTGGGGAAATATCGGCATCATCGCCGCAAAGGCCTTTGGTTTCTGGCTCATTTTTACCGTTTTAGGCATCCTTTTGGGTAAAAAACTCACCCGGGGGCTGAAACGGTTTCGTTCCATGGAAATGCTTACGGGGATTTCTTTCGGGTTAGCCCTGCTGTTTGCAGGTCTTTCAGAACAGGCTGGGTTGGCAATGATTATCGGGGCCTACGTTACCGGTCTTTCTCTCTCTCAGACCGATGTGGCCCATGAAATCAGGGAGAAACTCGAGGGGGTCTATGCCTTTTTTGTTCCTATCTTCTTCTGCGTAATGGGGATGATGGTGAACTTCGCCGCCATGAAGGGGGTCATCCTTTTTGGTCTGGCTTATACTGCCATTGCAATCATTGGGAAGATAGTTGGCTGCGGTATTCCTGCCCTCATGTCGGGATTTAACCTCCGTGGGGCCTTTCGAATTGGTGCCGGGATGCTTCCCCGGGGGGAAGTGACGCTCATTATCGCGGGTATCGGTCTTGCATCCGGGGTTATCGGTCCCGGTATGTTCGGCGTTGCCATTATGACTCTTCTTGTGGCAAGCATTATAGCCCCGCCAACACTGATAAAAAGTTTTCAAGGTGGTTCAGGATACCGGAAAAAATCCAGGAAAAAAACGACCGAAGAGGGACTTATAGCGATAAACCTGGATTTTCCCACCAAACGTATGACCGACTTCATCCGGTCTGAAATCCTCACAGTATTCCGGCAGGAGGAGTTTTTCGTTCAGAAAATGGGCCTTCATATTCCCCTATTCCACCTGAGAAAGGATGAAATACTGATTACTCTGATTCAAAAGGATGAGGTCATCACTCTTAATACCGCTCCTGAACATGAGCAGTTTGTCCGGCTCCTTGTCCTGGAGGCAATTCTCGAACTCAAGGATTTCCTGAAAGGGCTGGAGGGGATGAAAAGTCCCGATGCCATGGGGATGGACCTGATGAGCAGGTTGTTCGGAGGACCTTCCAAGGAGAAGAAAACTCAAGCTGAGGAATCAGATAACGGAGAAAAAGAGGAATAAAACTATCGAATTGCCTGGATGATGAGATGCGCGGTCCTAATGAAAGACAGATCCCTGTTTCAGGACTTCAGTTGGAACTATTTTACTACTTTCTGCGTGACCTTCCATCTGTTTTCAAGCTGCATGTTTAATGGAGAATTATCTTTGAAGTACCGTTCTATCACATCACGCAGGATTATCTCGGGATCATGTTTTACTACCTGATGTTCCTGCCTTCCAATACACCCAAACCGCTTTGAGAGTTCTATATCTGTATGGGCTATTTTGTACTCTTTTTCATCCAAAAGAGGTTCTGAACCTATGACAATCGAGCCAATTTTCTCTCCCAGGTGATTGTCCGGGGAATATTCGATGGAAAGACCACTAATCTGTGGAAAACCTACAGGAGCTCCCCGAAGGCCGTGATGATAATAGTTAATAACCTCAGGATCCAGGCATTTTTCAAGACCTTCGCGAATCTCCTTTCCGGTGATCATTGACAAATAGGGATTTGCCGCTGAAAAGGTAGCCTTATTGAGCGATCCTAAACTGACCTCTCCGGCTTCGATATGGTTGTGAAAAGCCCCTGCCATGATAATGGCGATATCCGCCTGGAACCTTACCCGAAGCGCGTCGGCACCAAGCTGCCCGATAGCGCACTGATTTTCATAATCCAGAGGAAGAGTATAGTTCGTTTGACCGACATACCGTCTTTCCTCGTTTTCAGCTTCTTCCTTTGCCTTTTCAATGGCCCGTAACAGATCAGGATCCGGCTCAATGTCTTTTGGTATCGATATTGTCGAAACAGTAATATCAACCAACTTTTTCTCAGCAGGATCATATTCAAATTCCACCTTTCCCAGGTGTTCCGCGTATTGTCCCGGCAGAGAAAAAGGTAAACCCTGGCCGTTTGTCATACCCCCGGAAGCTAGCAGATGAGAGTGTCCACCCAACACAAGATCTATCTCAGGTATGCCAAACAGGAGTTCGAAATCATCGGTAATTCCGAGGTGTGAAAGAAAAATGATGATATCTGCTCCCGCGGCCTTAAGGGCATTCACCTCTTCGATTATGATATCTTTTGTGTCGGGTAAATGAAGACCAAACGCCTCATAGCTGGTTCCCCATGGCGCGGTTAGTCCAAAAACGCCAAACTTTATTCCATGGCCAACGTCAAGACAAGTTCGCTGAGTAATGTGTTCGGGAAGGGGTCCGTTCTTATCCCGTAGATTTGCGGCTAGTACTGGAAAGTTACACCTGGAAGCATATTCCGAGAGGGCGGAGATACCATAGGGGAGGGATATATCGTTTCCAACTGTCTGGGCGTCTATTCCCATCGCGTTCACGATATGAGAAAAAGCAGCTCCTTTTGTCAAGCTGCAGAAAGGCACAAGACGATCCGAGGCGTCACCTGCATCAAAGTTTAAAACCAGGCGCCCATCTTGTTTTGCCAAATTTCTTTCACGGTTGAGTACTGTGTATAGTTTTGCGAGTTTTTCATAGCGGCCGTGAATGTCACTTGTATGGAAAATCGTAAATGGAATATTAGAGGGCATAAAACTCCTTTTTCCCCGCGCTACCGATTAGTTCTCATGCTGCGGATCCGGCGGGAGGATCTTGAATTTTTTCACGAAGCATGAGGGCCGGTAGGTCAGTTTTGCCTGCCGCAGTCCGGGGTCACCTAAATCCTGCTCTCTGTTGATATAGGTATAACGGCAGGGGAGGACCGCGGCAAAAGAACGGTTGATAAACTGGTAAATCCCCTTATACCGGGAATCTGCTTTCTCGAAGTGGATCGCGAAGCTGCGTCCGCGTGCCAGGGGCTCACCTATGGTGAAGCCCGCGGGATTTCCATCGACATAATAGATATTGCCCGTTAATTTTAGAATTTCCATCTTCTCCAGGGCTTCATAATTAGCACGGTAATCTCCGTCATCATCCCGCTGTTTTCGCCATTCTTCCAGTAGAGCAAAAGCATCTTTCTTAGCATCCCGGGTAAGGGGTTTCTCCTCGTATGTATAATTATTGAGAAAAGCATTTACCAGGTTTCGTTTCTTGTGATATTTCTTGCCGGGCAGATGAGCAAGGTCCTTGCGCAAATAGAGATAATCAAAATTATCCCGGTCCTCAAATACCCGGTATCCCTTGCTCTCAAGAGTGATTCGGTTTTTCTCCATGCAGCACGCAGATAGACATTTACAGAAATCGTGCCTGCTAAAGAGGTCCTCAAAGAGGTCAAAGTCCTCGGGGAGGCCGCAGGGCAGCATGAAAAAACGCTTACCTTCTTTTTCGCCGGAAATAACAATGTGGGAGTCGGGCAGCCGCGCGATCTTGTATTGATAGGTCTCCCGGAAGAGATAGAGGTTCGCAAAGGTAAATTCAGATATTCCGTCCTTCAGTATGTATAAGCCGGAATACAATTCTTCACGCATTTCCAGGGTGAGGTGTTGTAAGTTTGGATACGATTGAACAAACATGAGTACAATATAGCGATTATTTTATGAATCAGCAATGAATTCAGCAGTTCTCATTATGGCCCATTTGACTTGTT
>JAGLYY010000435.1 GCA_023131935.1 Spirochaetales bacterium
CTTTGTCAATTCTATCCGGCTGTATAATAATTAATGTCAAAATGAGAATTGCTCCAATGAATTCTCCATTTGACGAGAATAACGACCCGCTTTATGATAGGGGCATGAATAGTAATACACAATGGATAAAAGAACAGGTACTGGACCGTTTTCTGCGGTATGTGAAAATTGATACAACCTCCGATCGTCATATTGAGGAAATCCCCTCCACTCCGGGACAATGGGACCTCCTTAATCTGCTTGTTACCGAGTTAAAAGAGCTTGGGATTCAGGATATTGACCTCGATGAACATGGATATCTGATCGCCAGGATTCCTTCGAATCTTCCTGAAGGGGAAGCGGCGCCGGTTATCGGGTTTATGGCTCATGTAGATACATCACTGGATATAACGGGTAAAGATGTCAAACCCCAGCTTCATGAAAATTATGATCTTGGAGTTATCAACCTGGGATCAGGGTATAAGCTTGATCCGGAAGAGCATCCCGAGCTTAAAAGGTATGAAGGTGAAACCATCATTACTACCGATGGAACAACCCTGCTCGGCGCCGACGATAAAGCCGGTGTGGCGGAGATCATGACCGCTATCGAATGGTTGAAGGATCATCCCGAGGTCCCCCACGGTGAAATCGAAATCATCTTCACTCCCGATGAAGAAACCGGAAAGGGGATGAATCTCTTCCCCCTGAAGAAGCTGAAATCCGTTTACGCCTACACAGTGGATGGCGGAGAAGAGGGAGAGGTTGAGAATGAGTGTTTTAACGCCTATGAGGTGAAAATTATCTTTCACGGAAAGGTTATCCACCTTGGGGCAGCACGGGGAAAACTTGTCAATGCTGTTACGATGGCTGGGCAATTCATCAATATGCTGCCCATGAGCGAAAGTCCTGAGGCAACAGATGGCCGTTATGGCTACTACTGTCCTCTGGAAATTCAGGGGAGTCTCGATAAAGTATCTCTGGATGTTTTCCTCCGTGACCATGACGAGAGCGAAATCCAACGCCGGATTGACGCAATACGAAAAATGGCAGATACCACCCAAGGAATATACCCCGGTGGGACCGTTGAACTCACCGTTAACAAACAGTATACAAACATGAAAGAATTTCTGGCCAAAAAACCCCGGGGAATGGAGATTGTTGAACAAGCTGTCCGGGAAGCCGGCATTGAACCGGATGTCAAGATCATTCGCGGTGGAACCGATGGCTCCCGATTAAGCGAGATGGGGATCCCCACCCCCAATATCTTTACCGGAGGGCATAACTATCACAGCAGGTACGAATGGGCAGTCCTTTCCTCCATGGTAAAAACGGTGCAGACCCTCCTGAATGTGATCGAACTCTGGGGGAAAGAACGGTAGAAACAGGAACCTATAGGGAATTGGCGGTAAATTCTTATTCGTTTAAGATAAGATGGCCACACAGAGATTGGAGAGGGGGTTAAGCTATAGCGCCCCTGGGGCAATGGTTCTGCTTCAGTTGGATTTCCAAAACCTTACTCCATTCTTCCTCTGTGACCTCTGTGGCAAAAATTCTTATTCGTATAAAACAAGAAGCCATATTGAATCAAGGAAACCATTTGCACTGTCTTATTTATTAGAAAGTTTACATG
>JAGLYY010000436.1 GCA_023131935.1 Spirochaetales bacterium
TTTTATATTCCAACAAATACATCTTCTAAAAAATCTTACCATTGGTGATAACATTATTGCGTCAGCCTATTTGGCAAAAGAAAGAAGTCGTAAAGAGATTAACCGTAAAGCCATGGAATTGATGGAAAAGACCGGAATCGCTGAACTATCTGAGAATGACATCACGCAAGCATCAGGAGGGGAGTTGCAAAGAGCAGCCATCTGCAGGGCTCTCATCAATGATCCTGATATCATCTACTGTGATGAGCCGACAGGTGCGTTGAACTCTAAATCCGCTAATGAAATCATGGATATATTAGCCGACATCAACCAGTCAGGAACAACGATCCTTTTAGTGACCCATGATATCAAAGTCGCGTTAAAAACAGAGCGCGTTATCTTTATGCTGGACGGGGAAATCGCCGGGGAATATCGACTCGGAAAATATGTAAAAGAGAACGGTGATTATAAAGGAAGAGAAGAAGAACTCTCACAGTGGTTATTTAAAATGGGGTTCTAAGCGGGACTTCTGGATTTTAATATGGAAATTTGCGTTCCATACTTCTGCTTTTACCAGATTACCCCCATGATGCTCCTGTTGTCCAACATTTTGTTAAAAAGAACTCTCCGGCAATCAGGAGCATCATTTCAAATACCGGAGGCAGAAGATAAAAAAGCGCGAACCAATTTCTCTTTCTTCTGTCTGTTTTATTTTTTCTTTTTCCGGATAAATTCCGGGAGCATTTACCTATAAAGGGTTTTGCTTCAAGGTTGCATTATTCCCCATACATTTCTGTTATAAGGCATCTCAGCTGCAGGCTTATTTCAGAACTTAAAGTGTCAATTCTATTCCTGATTCTTTTTTTACTGATAGTTCTTATTTGGTCCAATGCAATTTCTGCTTCCTTATCATCAATCATGCACTGTATGCGGCTTCTCCACTGAGAGTGCAGTTTAGTCGTCACAGGGCAAATTACAACAGTATCAAGATATTTATTCATTTCTGTTTTACTGATTACAATAACGGGTCTGATTTTCCGGATCTCACTCCCTACAGCCGGATTCAGATCAGCATAGTAAACTTCGTATCTCTTTATTTTCATTCCAGGTCAATACCATCAGCAATTGCAGCATCCCAATCGCTCCAATCCTCATTCGCTTTTCCCATCTCCCTGTAAGTATCTTCCCAGGAAAGCTTGTTTGCCGGTATATCCGCTTTAATTAAAATACCATCCTCTTTCTCTTCAAGATTGAGCTGAGACTGTAGATGGTACTTTTCAATCAAATTTTTTGGGATTCTTAGGCCTTTTGAGTTTCCTATATCGATTAGTTTTGCTTGCATCGTTTCTTCCTTATGTAATTATAATAATTACATTTGCACCTATTGTCAAGAAATACGCAAATGCAATGATGCCCTTCTCAATACGGCGACAATCTCGTCTGCCCAAGGAACTCCCGAAGATGTCATTTGTCTTACCGTTTCCTCCAAGTCGTACTCCACTCTTCGTATTTCTATTTCGATCGGATCCTTTGATAGATCCAGGATCGCATACGACGCCCTTATGTCCCCGTCGAGCGGGGCTCCAACACTTCCGGGATTCAGAAACAGAGTGCCATTCACTCTTTCCACGAATGGCTGATGAGTGTGGCCAAACATATATACATCGTGCTCCCGCCACTCTTGAGCGAAATTTTCGTTGCGTATTTTCCTCGGGATCACATCTTCATCGCTATGCCTTGAACCATGGGCCGCGAATACTTTCCTCCCTGCTATATCCATTTCCAACCAGCATGGCCAATTCATTAGGAACTCTATAGATTCGTCGAGTAGATTATCTCTCGTCCAACGCAAGTTATCGCGTATTCCTGCTGGGATCTTCTCGTAAAGGTCTTTGTGAATCCCCTCAGCGGCATCGTATAGTCGCTCTACGATGTATCGTTCATTGTTACCACTCACGAACCGTGTTTCCTGCCGGCTTCGCAAACGGGTCACACATTCATTCGGGTTCGGTCCAAGAGAAACAACGTCGCCCAGAACAATCATTGGCACAATCGCTCCCAGTCGAGATTCAGCATCGTCGAGAACGGCATCCAATGCGGGAAGGTTGGAGTGTATATCCGCACTTCTGCTTTTCCCAGATTACACTATAATACTCATGCTATCCAGCATCTTATTAAAAAGCACTCTCCGGCAATCTAGAAGCATCATTTCAAATACCAGCGGCAGAAGAGGAAAAGTTTGAACCAATTTCTATTTCTTCGGTCTGTTTCTTTTATTTTTCTAATTTTTTTGATATTTTCCGGAATATCTCACTTGCTTCTTTGAAAAAGTTTTCTGCTTCCTTTTTAGATGGTTTTCCATTAGGGAGTAATCCTATTTCTGAGGGATATCGGGACTCAATATAAAGTTCATTCAACTGATCAAAGATATCTTGATTTACAGGTATATTGATAAATTCCTTTATTTGCTCTTTTAAAGTAATAATGCTATGCATTTTGGGAACTTGCCCTTTATATTCTTCTAATATTGCTTTGAACGACTTTTCAATTAATTGTTGTGCATGAAAAGCAACCATATTTGTTAATTCATTATTTTCAAGTATTTCCTTTATTACGTTTAAATCATCTTTCGCCGCCTGTAACCAGGATTCAGCCTGCTTTTTCATATAATATTTTCCCAGTTGAATTTATCTCTTTATAAAATGATGTTCCGAGCTCAGATATTTGCTGAAATTCTCCTTTTGTATAGACAATAAGATCTATTGGTATCATTTTTGAATATTCATATATGCAACGTCGAACCATAAGTTTATTATCCATTTTTTCCTTATAATTTTTTGATAAGCTTGCCTTATCTAAGATAATAACCAAATCTAAATCGCTGTCTTCATCAAAAGTGCCATCTGCATAGGATCCAATTAATATCACCCTTAACGGATTTAGACTTTTTAGAGCTTCTACTATTTCTGGAAGATATTTACCGTATTTTACCATGGCTTCTTTGATTATATATTAAGTATCCAGGTTTTGTTAAACGTTTTTTCAGTTTTTTTCATTTATATTGTATTTCTGCATAACGAGCCTGTAAAAAACCTGCCAAACTTGCAGTATTTTTTTCTCTTCAGTTATATTCCCCCATAATGGCCCTTTTATTTTCCATTTTTATTGATTTTTCTAATATTGCGCACCGTATAGTACAGAAGCGAACATGCCCCCTTTGGAATGTACAGCCCCGACAGCAACTCTTTTTCATACGGTTACAACAGCATACGAGCGGTATAACCGATATCTATTACAGATATTATCCAGAAAGGACATTTACTACTTTCTGTTATACCGCATCCGTATATCCACACTTCTGCTTTTCCCAGATTACCCCATGATACTCTCGCTGTCCAGCATTTTATCAGAAAGGACTCACCGGCAATCAGGTACGGAAGCTAATTAATTGTATTTACAGGGGTCAAGATACCGAATTCCAGGAGGTCAGCATTGCGATTTCCCGGGGGCAATTTCGTAAAAATCGACAATTAAAAACCTTATTCATTATGCCAAAAAGCACCCTCAAAATTGATGAGATTGAAAAGGATTTAGAGTTTGATATGGAAGTCATTGATTTGGTTGTAATCATGGAAGAGTTTTGGAGATATGATGAGCCGTATCCTGGGAATCCTTATAACCACAACCGGTTCAAGCAATATTATTCAGACCATAATCCTATTGTATTTCAGATGATTAGTGTTGAGGATGATGATTGAAGTTCTATCGGCATTGCGCACAGTGCAATTCAAAAAAGACAGCATCTAAGTATTATTCCCCTACGCATTTTCTACGTAGTAAATCCGCACAATTTCATCATTTACAGTTGAGTTGCCTTCACTTAAAATGAAATGTTGATACTAGGAGTAGAATATGGCTGAAGAAGA
>JAGLYY010000437.1 GCA_023131935.1 Spirochaetales bacterium
TTCCCGCGAAGACCTCCAGGAAAAGAGGAAGGTTTCGCTACAAACCGGCAATTAATCAGCCGAACTGATTTGGCCATTCACATTTTCCTGTAAATTCTATCCAGCTGTATCATAATCTATGTCAAAATGAGAATTGCTCGTATGTTTGCGCCTTTTTCTCTTTGAAGGTCTTATGAAGGATGATACTATTAGAAAAGTTATCTTATCAAAGAAGAAGGTTTGTATGCGTCCGGTTGTCTACGGCATTGGAAACCCCCTCATGGATATTGTTGTGTCAGCGACAGATCTGGAACTGGCCTCCCTGGGCTTGAAAAAAGGGATCATGTATCTCATTTCAGAACATGTCCGTAAGCGGCTCATCTCTTTCATTGAAACCCGTCACCGTTTTTACTCCTGCGGCGGATCCGCGCCAAATACCATCATCGCCCTGACGACATTTGGGATACCCGCCGCAATCGCGGGAAAGGTGGGGAGCGATAACTTCGGACAAATTTACGCGGACCAGCTCAAAGATTTCAACGTCATCTCGCAACTCGTTCGGGGGGAAGGGCATACAGGATCGAGTATAATCATGATTTCACCCGATTCGGAAAGAACCATGAATACCTACCTCGGTGTAAACAGCGATTTCGGTCCTGAGGATGTTGATGAGGATGTAGTTGCTGGGGCGGATATTTTTTACTTTACCGGATATATGTGGGATACCGAAAAACAGCGTGCGGCTGTCCTGAAGGCGGCGGAAATTGCCCGTTCTTCCGGGACAAAGGTGTACTTCGATGTTGCCGATCCTGAGGTGGTAAAACGGTACCAGGATGATTTTCTCATTTTTCTCACAGAAAAAGTTGATGTCGCCTTCGCGAACCGGGAGGAAGCACAGATTCTCTTTGGTTCTAAAAATGAAGAGGAGGCTGTTGCCTCTCTTACCGAGCTCTGTGAAACCGGAATTGTAAAGCTTGGTGCCGGAGGGTCCCTTATCAAATCGGGAAACGTACAGTACCGGATACCCTCAAACCTGGTGGACGTTATAGATACAACCGGCGCGGGAGATATGTATGCCGCGGGGTTTATTTACGGGCAGGTTAAAGGATACACCCTTAAAAGTTCAGGAATCTGTGCCTCCTTCCTCGCCTCTCAGATTATCAGGCAGCATGGAGCTCAGTTTAATCCAAAGATACATGATCAGGTGATTTCCGCCTTGAAAGACGGAAGCTGGGAATTTACAATATAGCACGTTACCAAAAGAGGCGCCTTAACACGTCCCCAAGAATCATCATCATCGAAATAAGCACTACATAGACAAAATACCGCTTGAACTTTCGTGTATCCTGCCCCTGAACCAGCCGAATCCCAATCTGTACTCCTATTACAGTAAAAAAAAGAAGAGGCAGAGTAACAGGAAGACTAACTTTTGGAGTTGCCGCGAATCCTTTCTTGATAGTGCTGACTAAAGCCGCGATAAATACAATTCCAAGGCTCGTTCCGGCGGTTTTTTCAGCCTTCAGGCCAACCAGAAGGATCAGGATCGGGACTATCAATACGCCCCCTCCGACACCAAGAAGTCCGGTCATGATCCCTGTAATCACTCCTACAAGAAGAACTCCGGTAATACTGATCTTTCCACCGAGATCTCCAATCCGCAGGTAGGGGCCAACAGGAAAAGAACCAAGTACAGGTCCATCCGGTTCTCTCCTTGATGGATGAAGCATGGAATAAATGGTGATCCCGAGAATCAATAAGAAAAGCCCATGGAAAGCGAAGGTAAATCCTTCTGTATTTCCAGGAAAAAAAGAGAATCTAATCCAGTCTTGTAACAGATCTCCAAGAATTGCGCCGCCCATGCTTCCGGCAGCCATGGTGAGTATGACACTTCCTTCTACATTACCGAGTTTCCGCTGCCGCAGGTAACCTGAAGCACTGGTACCGATTATCAGGCTCAGTGAACTTCCAACCGCCAGTTCATAGGGAATTCCAAGAAGGATGTTTAGAAAAGGAACTGTCAGAAACCCCCCGCCAACACCGAAAAAACCAGTAAGTACTCCGATAACAAGACCAAGGACTGACAGAGCGATATAGAGGAGATACCCGTCAAGGTACGCTTCGAAGGGGGGGGCAAGGAGAGCAAAAAGATTTTCCATGAAACTCCTCTCACTCACCCGTTGCCTTACTGTCACCCCTCCGGTTTCTTAGAAACTCAAAGAAATAATAAGACAACACCCCGACGCCTAAAGGGACAAAGATCATTATGCTTACCGCGAGTACCTTGATCACCTGTTATACCTCAGCCAACAGTTCCTTTACCTTATCGGTTTTCTCCCAGGTAAAATGGGTCCTGCCGAAATGACCATAGGCCGCGGTTTCCTGGTATATTGGTTTCCGTAAGTTCAGGTGATTGATGATTCCTTCGGGTGTCAGGGGGAACACCTTTCGTACAGCTTTTTCGATCTTCTCCGCGGAAACTTTCCCGGTACCGAAGGTTTCCACCAGGACCGATACCGGTTCAGCCAGACCGATAGCGTAGGCGATTTCGAGTTCACATCGGTCACAAAGCTCAGCCGCGACAATATTCTTCGCGATATACCGGGCCATATAAGCTGCCGACCGGTCTACTTTC
This sequence comes from Spirochaetales bacterium, assembly GCA_023131935.1. Classification (GTDB taxonomy): domain Bacteria; phylum Spirochaetota; class Spirochaetia; order JAGLYY01; family JAGLYY01; genus JAGLYY01. The sequence continues at coordinate 2,612 of JAGLYY010000437.1, forward strand.
GTTGCGTCTTTTCCGCTGAAGGCACCGCCGCCGTGGCGCCCCATCCCTCCATAGGTATCAACAATGATCTTCCGGCCCGTCAAGCCGGTATCACCATGGGGCCCGCCTATGACAAATCGGCCGGTGGGGTTGATATGATAAATCGTATCGGTCCCCAGGAGTCCCGTGGGTTCGAGAACCGGTTTGATAATCTCTTCGATAATGTCATTCCTGATTTCATCATAATGAATGCCATCGTCATGTTGATGGGACACTACAACCGTGTGGATGTGTTTCGGTTTACCTTCTTCATAAATCACTGAAATCTGGCTTTTCGCATCGGGCCTGAGCCAGAGAATTTCACCGCTCTTTCTCAAGTGAGCCGCCCTCATGAGGATTTTATGGGCAAACATGATCGGTGCCGGCATTAATTCCGGGGTCTCACGGCAGGCATAACCAAACATCATCCCCTGGTCACCAGCTCCCAATTCCTTATGGAGCCCTTCCCCCTTGGTTACCCCCTGGGAAATGTCAGCTGACTGAGCATGAATAGTACTAATAACCGCCATGGAATGGTAATCCAGTCCATACTTCGGGTTCGTATATCCAATCCTTTCCGCGACATCCCGAACAACCTGTTGAATGTCTACATAGGTTTCGGTTGTAATCTCTCCACCAACAAGGACCATCCCGGTCGTCGCGAAGGTTTCACAGGCAACCCTGCTTTCCGGATCATCCAGAAGACACGCGTCTAAAATGGCATCGGATACCTGATCACAGAGTTTATCAGGATGCCCTTCACTTACCGATTCGGAGGTGAATACTAATTTCGGTTCCATTGTTTTTCTTCCCCTTACCTTTATGATGGCTTCAGTATAGGTTCTTTCCATAGCTGCCGCAATATCGTTGACATCTTGGGGGAAATCCCTTTATGCTTAAGCAAGAAAAAGGAGATCTACCCGTTTCGAGGTAATTGTAGCTGTAATGACGAATTTCTTCCTGATCCTGACATCCGCCGGCGCGGCGTTCCTCTTTGATCTTGTATGTATACCTGCCCTTCTCCATCTTTCTCACAGATTCAAATGGTATGACTCCATTAACCACCGGAAGATCCATACAGGAAACATTCCCAGGATCGGAGGAGTCGGTATCTTCATCTCATTTTTCGCCGGCAGTGCCGTTTATCTATTTATGAGAGGAATATTTAACGGCCCAACTATCTTCCAAGGATGGCACCATTACCTGGCAGCGGGAGTTGCTCTTGTATTGATTCATGGTGTTGGGCTTTTGGACGACTTTGCGAATTTAAGGCCCAGATACAAGCTTTATATTCAGATCCTGGCTGCAGTTATCGTCATATCAACAGGTTCAATATTCAGAACCATTTCGTTTGCGTTTTTTGATTTTGAACTCCACCTGGGTATCTTCGGCTACCCCCTAACCCTCATCTGGATCGTTGGAATGTCAAACGCGGTCAATCTTCTTGATGGCCTAGACGGCCTCGCGGGCGGGGTTTCAGGGATAGCCGCACTTTTTTTCGGGATACTCTTCCTCGCTTCAGGAAATTATACAGCTGCTGTATTGGCTTTCGCCCTGTTCGGAAGTCTCTTAGGTTACCTGGTATTTAACCTGCCCCCTGCACGGATCTTTATGGGAGATTCGGGAAGCCTCTTCCTTGGGTTGTTCCTTGCGATAATTCCTGTCTGTGGAGGCGGAGGATCTACGCGGGTACTTCCGCTCTTACCAACTATCACTATCCTGCTCATCCCCATTTTCGATACTTTCGCGGCTATCGTACGACGGGTAAGAAGGAGACAGCCAATCCACCATGCTGACAGGGAGCATATACACCACAAGCTTCTGACCTTGGGACTCTCAAACTGGCAAATCCTCGGCATTGTTTATGTTATTGGAATACTCCTAGGTGGGTCCGTCTATTTGAAAACCGTTTTCGCCCCGGAAAAAGCGTTCTTTTTTATGGCTGGAGCATGGGTCATCATGCTTACAGTCTTCATCCTTATTAGCCGATTAAATCGAAAGAGCTAATTGCTATTATAAGTGTTGCGAAAGTTGTTTTTATTACACAGGTTATCCACAAATGCCTGTATGTTTGTTAATAGGTAAAAAATTTTATCGCTTTATGAACAACATGGTAAATTGCTAATGAATCTCTAATAACTCCAATATTGCCGGATAAAACATTCTTTTTCCTCTAAAAAAGACTCAAACTTGCTTCTTAGATGATTATTGAATTAATAGACGTTCTCTGAGGTCTTTCCAACAGAAATTATCCACAAGTTACGCACACAAACTACTGAATGGTTGATAAGTAAAAAAGGCTCCCGAAGATTGCACTAACATGGGTCCCCTTTCATTTATTTGACCGGTGCTCTAATGTTCGCGATATATTACCCGGACCTGCTTCAGCAGCCCCTCCCCTTCACTGATAGTATCGATGTTTTCCACCTTATTCAGGGTTGTGTGGATGAGCCGCCGTTCAAAGGGGTTCATCAGCTCCAGGAGACGGGACCGCTGACTCCGTTTTACCTGGTCAGCAGTTCGTCTCGCCAGCCGGATGATGCTTTCTTCACGCCGAACCCGGTACTTTTCAGCGTCAACAATTATCCTCATTTCCTTAAGCCCGATACGGCCCGCGTAAACATTCGTCAGGACCTGCAGGGCGTCGAGGTTTTTCCCCCTTTTCCCAATGAGGATTCCGGAGAAACGGGAAGAGATGTCAAGTCCAATCTTCATGTCCTCACGGAAAGAAATGGTAACTTCACCAGGAAACCCCATTTTTTTAAGCAGGGTTTTTAAAAAAGCTATAAGTTTCGATTCACCTTCTGTTGGTACCGTCACCGGAAGAGCATCATCATGAAGGTGGATCCGGATCTTCACACTCCCTTTCCGGAAAAGTCCTTTCCGTTCGTTCACCAGGATCTCGACGTCAAAAGCCTCACGGTCCAGCGCCAGGGCTTCTATAGCCTTATCAATCGCCTCTTTTTCAGATTTTCCCTCAAATTCTCGTGTCTTTATCATTGAATGAATCATATGGAAACTCCTTGCGGATGTAAGATCATCATGCTTTCTTCTTCTTCATCCTGCGGCTGATAAACATCTGCTGCAGGGCGGTAAGTAGGTTTGT
>JAGLYY010000438.1 GCA_023131935.1 Spirochaetales bacterium
AAGTTACCGGTATCCATTACCTCTTCGAGATTCATATCACGCAACCCAAAACCGTTGTCCTCCGCTTTGTCAAACGCTCCAAGGTCCCGGTTCGTCTTTGGTCCAATATAGAATCGGAAAACATCCTCGTTTTTTGAACTCTTGATAATAGGCCGGGAGAAAAACATTTGAGCCGCATTATCAATTCCGAAGACCTCTTCAGTAGAGAAGGTAATTCTATAGGGGGTAGCATCGGGGATGGCGACAACAGTGAAATACTTTCCCGCGAGGGCACACCAGTTGATTCTGTCAGAATCAGGATATCCCAACTCATTTTTTATCTTGATATTATGCCTTTTTCCATTATGGTAAGTCATGAATTTTCTAAAGTCATACCGTCCATCAAGTTTTTCAAATTCAGGTCCGATTTGAGGCCCAAACCCGAGAGTGTAGGCTATTCCATCGAAATTGAGATTTGGATACTCGTTTATGCTGTTCTCAATGGAAACCTTCAGTTCGACCATGTAATCGTCAGGTGCGAAGGTATAGGTCTTACGCAAAGTAAAGGGGTTCCCGTTTTCGGGAGCTTTGAAATCCCGATAAAATACATGGGTATAGGAATCAACACGAAGATAGTGAAATACCTCGTTCACCGGAGGATCGTAAGGACCTCCAAAAGAGATAATAAAGGCACCCCTATCAGTCCCATCCAGTTTGATCATCTCAAGTGGAACGCCATTATCAAGGTGCTCTTTGAGACGGACAGAGGTTACAATGGCTCCCCTTGTTGAAAGGACTACATCAAAAACGTTGTTTGAAACGGCAATCTCACGGACTTCCGGTTCATCTTCCCCTTCCTTTATGGAGGTTTCAACAAGGCTTTTTTCGATGCTTTCTGCTGCCCGCGGCGCTGTTGTTTCCTGTCCTTCCCCAACACTCTCAGCCGCTTGCGGAATAGATGGTTGAACGACAACCTCTTCCCGAGGCCAGATAACACTTTGAAGCCAGAATCCTATGGTTATTACAACAACCGAAAGGATTACCGCTAGAAGAGTTTTTTTCTCCATATTCACTCCTGATATATTCCAGGGAGTAAGAAGGTTTGCTTCAGGAGGCAGACGACATTCAATTGCGACACATAAGCCGCAACGCGAACTTGAGTAATGTAAACCTGTCAGAAAAAAGAATTGTTCGAACAGAAAACGGGTTCATCGTCCTAGAAGGTCTGCCCTCCTAAAGAGACGGAAAAACTGAGTTTCCCTCTCATAATAACCATACTCTCCTGGATATAGAATAATCACATAATCAAAACCGGGCTTAAGATCGCATTTCATTTTGCGATAGATTTCACGGGATATCCGTTTTGTCTTGTTACGAAATACCGATCCACCAAATTTTCTCCGCAGTGTGAATAACACACGGTTTTTATCAAGCCCGTTTTTTCTATACATTACCTTGGCCCCAGGGCATGATACCTGGCTGCCGGAAGAAAAGACCGCCTTAATGTCGGCCCTCTTCCTCAGTATTTCTTCTTTAGTAAGGCTTCTTCTCATCAGAGGCTGACAGTTTCTTTCTGCCCTTTTTTCTTCTCCTCATTAAAATGAACCTGCCGCCCTTGGTCTTCATCCGAGCTCTGAAGCCTAACTTTCTGTTTCGCTTCACCCTGCTCGGCTGATAGGTTCTCTTCATGGATTTCTCCTTATCTTTCCATCACGATTATTCGTGTTTTTCTTGCTGTTACTGCCATAAAATAGTTAGGCATGGTAGTATAGTTGTTTTCCAATCAGTGTGTCAACTCACCATCTATGCCCTATTGTTAGAAGAATTTATCTCCTCTTTAAGCCCCCGCAAAGCCTTCTGAAGTCGTTCCATTGAAGGTTCTTCATCTTTTTTTTCCTCATCGTTAAGGATGATTTTCTTTTTTTGAACCTTAGGGGATGTCTCTTTTTTCTCTGTATTTTTCTCTGTTCGTTTGAAGACTTCCTTGTTTCCCAGGGTGATCATCAAGTCTCGAATATTCAGCTCAGGATACCGTTTCTTTAAAATTTTTAAGATTCGGGCCTTTTTCATCTGGATTATCTGCATCCACCCGGGGTGGTCAACTTCTACGCGGACCCGGCCGGCACGGATATCAACAACGTGTGAATGGTCAGCGAGGTCATCCCCCACGATATTCCTCCAACTTCGAAAAAGAGAGGCGTTACTCTTCCCTTTTTCAACATTGATCTGATCAAACAGAGCTGGCAGGATGTCGCCGGGTTTTTCTATCATCTCATAAATTCTCCGTTTTCGACGGTATATACCATTGTGTCATGTTTTCTATACCTGTCATAGGGTTCATCAGGTAAAAAGGTGAAAAAGGCCTGTTCATACTCCGGAAGCTCCTGTAAAAAATTCCTCCGTTTCTTCTGGTCAAGTTCGAGGAGTACATCGTCAAGGAGCAGAAGAGGCTTCCTTCGTGTTTTACGGGAAAAAAAGACCGCCTGGGCAACCTTCAGTATTAACGACATTAACCGGAGCTGTCCTGTTGAAGCAACAGGACCAAAATCCCGGCCATCAATGGTAAAGGTAAAGCGGTCCCGATGAGGTCCTGTTGTGGTTGTACCAAAGATTAAATCACGCTCTTTGCGCTCTTCAAGAAAGGTGATTACTTTTTTCGGTTCCTTTTTCCCCTTCCATGAGGGTTGATAACGTATAACGCTCTGACCACCAAAACTCGAAATTCGGGCAGATAGTTCAGAGAATGTTTCATTAAACTCACCGATGAGCTCTTCCCGTTGACCTTGAATCACCAGACCGGCCGCTGCCAATTGCAGATTATACATTTCTAGGATCTTTATATTACCATTCTTCAGCGCCGCGTTTCTGAGTTTCAGAATTCGCTGATACTTTCGCAATGAATCGATGAAGAGGGGATCGAAGAGACTCATCGTCTGGTTGAAAAACCACCTTTTTCGGTCAGGTGGTCCAGAGATGAATCTTATATCATCGTGGGAAAAAACAATACAGGGAATGTTTGAAATAAGCTGCTTCCTGTCTGTTATCCTTTTCCCATTTACCTGAATCCGCTTTCCCTCCCCTGTTAAGGCAAGGTGAATCCTGTTTTCATCCCCTTCCTCTACCGCGTATGTTCCCTGAACAGACATCTCTTTTTGATTATGAGTTATGATAAGCTGTTCTTTTCTGGTTCTAAACGATGAACCGAAACAGAGAAGGTAGATCGCTTCTAAAAGGTTGGTTTTTCCCTGACCATTCTCTCCAACAAGAAAAACCTCCGGAGCATCAACAGAAACCGTCGCGTCCCGGAGGTTTCTGTACTGATAGAGGGAGAGGGAATGAAATCCCATAAAGCACTAATCCATCTGCATGGGCATAACAATATGAAAATAATCTTTCTCTGGAACCGGTACGATTGAAATTGCCTTATTTGATTCAGTAAATTGAATGGACACTTCATTATCGCTCATCCCTTTCAGAGGATCGGTAAGGTAAAGATAATTTAATGCTATGGAGGTATCAGGTCCTTCAAACTGACAGGAAATCTCTTCTTTGGCGATACCAATCTCGCTCTCTTCGGATTGCAGAACCATGGTATCTCCCTCTACCCTCAGGTAAATTCTCCTGGAACTCTGTTCCACAAGGAGAGAAACGCGTTTTAATGCTTCAATAAACTCACCCCTGTTTACGATGATCTGGTAATCCTGTTTTTCAGGGATCACCCGGTTATAATTAGGAAACTGACCTTCTATGAGATTTGAAGAGATTTTCTGATTGTCAAATTGAATAAAAAGGTTTTTATCAGTAATCGCGAGTGATAGATTTCCCTCGCCTGAAGATAGTTTCTTCACAAGATTAAGGATCTTCGGTGGAATTATTATACCTTGAAATTCTTTAATTGGAGTATCGATACTTTTGGATATGAAAGATAATCTTCTTCCGTCAGTCGCGACCATTACAAGCTTGCCTTCCTGGTGTTCAAGATATACTCCATTCATGAAATACCGGGTCTCATCATCTGAAATAGAAAAAATTGTTTGGGAGATCATCTCTATGAGTTCTGCCTGGGGAAACTCGAAATAATTTTCACTTTGCGTTTCCTGAAGCTCAGGAAACTTCTCGCTTGAAATACTTTTCAGCTGGAAATCAATTTTTTTGAACAGTGGACGGATAAAAAGTTTATTTTCCAGAAGTTCAAATTCAACTTCTCCATCCGGAAGACTTCGGAGAATCCCGAGGAACTTATCGCAGAACACAGTGGTTACACCAGGTACCGCTACATCTACAGGAATTTTTGTCTCAAATCCAACTTTCAAATCGGTAGCACGAATTATGAGAGTATTGTTGTCTGCTTCAAGGAGAACATTAGAGAGTATTGTTATAGTGTTTCTCGAAGATATTATCTCATGTGCAATTGATATTTCGTGGAGAATAGCGTTTTTCTCACAGGTAAATTTCATTTTCCTCTCCTCTGGTATCATATTCTTCCAATATGTAAGCCCTTACTATAACCTATTAATAAATTCTAGTAGTAGTAATAGTAGGCACGGTGGATATGTGGATAAGCTATATAACTCTTTTCGCTATAACCGAATATCTATGTTGATAACCCGAAGGACTTATTCCATAGTTATCCAGATACTCACAACCTGCCCTGATTATACACACATAATCCCAATAGTATTAACATACTATTAAGGTTTTGTCCTCATTTATGGTTTTATCCCGTAATCTTTAACTTGACGGATTAGTCTTTGAATAGTCGGCTCCAGAGTGGAATCGGACTTCATCCTGCTTTCGATCCTTTGGCATCCATGCATCACCGTGGTATGGTCTCTGCCGCCAAAATCATTACCTACCTCGGTTGTAGAGTATTCTGTCATCTCTCTGGTGATGTACATAGCGATCTGCCGCGGAAAAGCTATCTGTTTTGTACGTTTCTTACCTCGAAGGTCATTAACTGAGAGATTGAAATATTCCGCAACAACCCTCTGAATCATTTCTATGCTGATGTTGCTTTGTTTTGGATTGGAAAAAACATCTTTAAGGAGCTGCTGGGCTGTCTCCACGGTAATACTTCTGTTTACCAGATCAGCGTAAGCGATGAGTTTTGTTAAAGCTGATTCTAAATCCCTAACATTTGTTGTGACGTTTTTTGCGATAATATTGATTACCTCATCAGGAATCGGTGTTCCTTTTTCTTCTACCTTCTGCTTTATGATAGCAAACCTGGTTTCAAAATTCGGGGGCTGAAGATCTACATTTAAACCCCGCTCGAACCTGCTTTTTAATCGATCAGTTAGTTGTCTGAGTTCAGAGACAGGGCGGTCGCAGGTAAAGACCATCTGTTTGTTTCCATCATAAAGCGCATTAAATGTGTGGAAAAGTTCTTCCTGGGTTTCATTCTTGCCTTGCAGGAAATGAATATCATCAATGAGAAGGATGTCAACTTTACGATACTTGTTCTTAAACAGATGAGTCTTTCTGACTCTGAGTGCCTCAATAAATTCATTGGTAAAATCTTCTGCTGTTACATATACAATCTTTTTACGTTGATTTTTCTGAAAGGAAGTATTACCAATAGATTGGATCAGATGAGTTTTTCCAAGTCCGACCCCACCATAGATCAGGCATGGATTATAAGATGTTCCCGGATTCATGGCGATGGCATAAGCAGCATTCGCGGCAAAGGAATTATTCTCACCGATTACAAAAGAATCAAAAGTATAATCGGCTCGAAGGTTTGGATGGGTTTTTGCCGTTTCCAGGTTTTGCTGAGAAGAAAAAGAGGATTCATTGCTCTTCTTATTTTCATGGGAAGAGGCTTGTTTATCCTTGTGTGATGCAGATTCTGTTTTATCACCCTTATGAGGCTGGGCGATCTTTTTAACTGTAAACTCAAGGGAAAGTTTGTGCCCTGAAATATCTGCAAGTTTATTCCCGATCAAGGAGAGATATCGCTGTTTCACCTGGTCCCTGTAGAAGGAGGAGGGGACGGAAACAGAAATGGACGATTCAGTGGAAGATTCGTATGAGAGGTTGGTGAACCACATAACCCATTCCTGTTCTGAGAGTTCCTGGCGAATCTGATCCATTACCTCTCTCCAGAATACACTGTAATCCCATGTACTCATTTTTCAACCTTATATTGACAAAATTTAAACAGCTAATCCACAAGTTATCCAGATAACCATACTCTATTCGAGAAGCGATCCTCGATAACCAAAAATAAACAAACAGGGAAAATCGAATTAAGTCGTTGTGTTATAACAAATTAAAGCATTTATCAGAAAAGAAGACGTGCTATTTTGTCTTGTTATGAACTCAGGAAGAATGAGAACTATTTTATCCACAACTTTTACACACTTTCCCCTCTGTTATAGAAATAGTTTATTACAAAGCAAGCCGTATTTCAATAGAAAACCCCATCATCTTTACTTTTGTTACCATAAAAGATATACTTCATCCTACTCTCATCCAAACAGGTTAGGTATAATGCAGGACAATTATTCCGCTCAGCACATCCAGATATTAAAGGGATTGGAGGCTGTCCGAAAACGGCCAGGTATGTACATTGGGACTACGGGTCCGGACGGTCTGCATCACCTGGTATATGAAATCGTGGACAACAGCGTCGATGAAGCACTGGCCGGTTATTGCAGCGATATCAAGGTAACAATTGAAAGGGGAAATATCATATCCGTTTTAGATAACGGTCGTGGTATTCCAGTTGATATACACCCTGTTGAAAATGTCAGCGCCCTCGAAATCGTTCACACGCATCTCCATGCTGGTGGAAAATTTGACAAGAAAAGTTATAAAGTTTCCGGTGGTCTTCATGGTGTTGGTGTTTCAGTAGTAAACGCTCTTTCAGAGTGGTGTGAAGTTACCATTCACCGGCAGGGATTAATCTGGCACCAGAGATATCAACGGGGAGTTCCGGTTGAACCGGTAAAGGAAATCGGAGAGAGTACCATTACCGGAACCTTTACCCGGTTCCGGGCAGATTATGAAATTTTTGATACCACCAATTACAGTTTTGACGTTCTTTCCAACAGGCTTCGGGAGCTTGCTTTCCTGAACAAAGGGATCAAGATAACCATCACTGATGATCGGCCTCAAACACCGAAGGTCCATGAGTTCCAGTTTGAAGGAGGAGTAAAATCCTTCGTATCTCATCTGAATAAGAACAAGACAACTGTTCATGATGAACCAATCTATTTTGAAGCCGGGAACGACAGTATCGAACTTGAAGTTGCCATGCAGTATAACGAAGGATATAACGAAAACATCTTTTCCTTCGTAAACAATATCAATACCCGGGAGGGGGGGACCCACCTTGTGGGTTTTAAAGCTGCCCTCACGAGGACCTTTAACGACTTCCTGAAAAAGTCAAAGCTCTCAAAGAAAATCGAAGAAAATTTAACGGGAGATGATGTACGGGAGGGGATTACCGCGGTTGTATCGTTAAAGATTCCCGAACCTCAGTTCGAGGGGCAGACGAAGGCAAAACTCGGTAACTCTGATGTGAAAGGGATTGTTGAATCCCTGGTGAATGGAAATTTGACTACCTACTTTGAAGAGTATCCCCGGGTTGTCAGTAAGATTCTTGAAAAGACCGTCACAGCCGCGAAAGCCCGGGCGGCTGCTCGTAAAGCCAGAGACTTAACGAGACGCAAGAATTTTCTTGAAAGCAATGGGCTGCCCGGTAAGTTAGCAGATTGCAGCGAGAAGGACCCTACAAAGTGCGAAGTCTACATTGTGGAGGGTGATTCCGCAGGTGGAAGCGCGAAGCAGGGACGGGACCGGAAGTTTCAGGCAATTCTCCCCCTTTGGGGAAAGATGCTGAATGTGGAAAAAACCAGGATTGATAAAGTACTTACTAATGAAAAACTGCAGCCAATAATTGCTTCTCTCGGTACGGGTGCAGGGCCAAATTTTAATATCGAGAAACTCCGTTATCATAAGGTAATCATTATGGCGGATGCGGATGTTGATGGATCTCATATCAGAACACTCCTTCTCACTTTTTTCTTCAGGTATATGGCTGATTTAGTCGAACAGGGAAATGTTTATATCGCCATGCCTCCCCTGTACAAAGTGGCTTTAGGAAAAAAGGTACGATACGCTTATGATGAGAAGGATAAAGACAAGATTATCGAAGAGTTTGACGCCCCGGAAGATAAGATATTAATACAGCGGTATAAGGGACTTGGTGAGATGAATCCGGACCAGCTATGGAGCACAACGATGAATCCCGATACCCGGAGAATCATGCAGGTTCGTCTGGAAGACTCCGTTGAAGCAGATGAGATGTTTACTACTCTTATGGGGGAACATGTAGAGCCAAGGCGGCGCTTCATCGAAGAGAATGCCCTTGCCGTATCAAATCTCGATGTTTAAATAAACCACAAGAGTTTTCATGAGTCATCATAAGTCACCATGCAGAAAAAAAAGCACCGTAAGAGGTGATGAGCAATAAGCGTCCGGGATCGAAAGTGAACCGGTAAGGAGTTAATCAGGTGAATGATACAACGGGAATAGTTATTCCTGTAGCAATAGAGGATGAAATCCGAGAATCTTATCTGAATTACGCGATGTCAGTTATCGTTTCCCGAGCACTTCCTGATGTCCGCGATGGTCTAAAACCGGTGCACCGGCGGATTCTCTACGCCATGAATGAAATGGGGCTGAAATCGGACAGAGCCTTCAAAAAGTGTGGACGTATTGTCGGTGATGTTCTTGGTAAATACCACCCCCATGGCGACCAATCCATCTATGATGCCCTTGTACGACTCGCTCAGGATTTTTCTCTCAGGTACCCGGTAGTAAAAGGACAGGGAAACTTCGGTTCTGTTGACGGTGATCCACCCGCGGCAATGCGCTACACCGAAGCAAAGATGCAGAAAATTGCCGAGAAGATGCTTCAGGATATCCGAAAAGAGACGGTTGATTTTGGTCCAAATTATGATGATTCGATGACTGAGCCTCTGGTTCTGCCTGCCGCGCTTCCCTATCTCCTGGTAAATGGTACCAGCGGTATTGCCGTCGGTATGGCAACAAATATACCTCCCCACCATCTTGGAGAGGTGTGTGATGCTATTGCGGCCCATATCGATAATCCTGAAATGACCTCCAACGACCTGATGGAGTTTGTAAAAGGACCCGATTTCCCAACCGGAGGTATCATCTTCGGCACAAAGGGGATCAAAGATGCCTGCCTGACCGGCCGGGGAAAAATCACTGTACGGTCGCGATTTGTCCTTGAGAGTACGAAAACCGGAAGGGATGTCATAATTATAACTGAGCTTCCTTACACGGTAAATAAAGCCAATCTGATTATAAGGATTGCGGACCTTGTCAGGGAAAAAAAGATAGAGGGTATTTCTGACCTCCGGGATGAGTCAGACCGTGATGGTATGAGGATTGTTATCGAGTTAAAAAAAGGTGCGATTCCTAAGATCATTCTGAACCATCTTTTTACCCATACCTCTCTACAGCAGAATTTCAATGTCAACGCCCTTGCCCTGGTGAATAGGAGACCTAAGCTCCTTACTCTGAAAGATACTATTTTTCACTTCATAAATCACCGGAAGGAGGTCGTTACCCGCCGGGCAAGATTTGATCTTAAAAAAGCGGAGGAACGGGCCCATATTCTCGAAGGTTTGAAGATTGCCCTTGAGAATATCGACGAAGTGGTAAAAACCATCAAGGAGTCGAAAAATGTTGATGCCGCCAGGAATAACCTGCGGGAAAAGTTTAATCTTTCTGAAAAACAGGCTCAGGCGATCCTTGATATGCGGCTCCAGAAACTCACCGGTCTGGAGACAAAGAAGATTATCGAAGAACTCGAAGAAGTTCTCAAGCTTATTGCCTGCCTGAAGGATCTTCTTTCAAGTGAGCAGAAGATCCTTGAGGTGGTGAAAACGGAGATTCTTGAAATTAAAAATACTTTCGGCGATGAAAGAAGGACCGAAATTGTCCCGGAAGAGGTCGAAGCAATTGATATTGAGGATCTTATCAAAAAAGAGGATATGGTTGTTCTTATTTCCAACAGGGGATTTATTAAGCGTGTTCCGGTAACATCCTACAGGAGTCAGGGACGGGGTGGAAAAGGTTCCTCTTCAGCAAAGCTGAAAAATGAAGACTTTCTCGAACACATTTTCATTGGATCCACCCATGATTACATTCTCTTTATTTCCAGTGAAGGAAAAGCCTACTGGATTAAGGTCCATGAGATCCCTGAAGGGTCCCGTGCTTCCAGAGGGACCAACATCAAAGCTTTCCTCGCTATTAGC
>JAGLYY010000439.1 GCA_023131935.1 Spirochaetales bacterium
TGATAGATGCGCACCTTACCGGTGGAAATGATGAACTTGTTCTGCTGTCCAGGCGGGGACTGGCTCTGCGTTGTCCTGAAGAAGCGGTTAGAGCAATGGGTCGGGCCTCCCGTGGGGTGATTGGCCTCAAATTGGCAGGAAGTGATGAACTTTCAGCAGTACTGAGCGTAGTCGAGGGAGAACAGATGTTTCTGATTTCGGAAAATGGCTATGGAAAACGAACAAAGTACGATTGTTTTACCCCCCATGGAAGAGGAACCCGTGGACAGATCGCCTTAAAGGCTAACGAAAAAACCGGGGAATTAGCAGGCGCCCTCTCAGTGAGCGAGGAGAATGAAATCGTTTGCATCACATCACAGGGCAATACGCTGAAGCTGGAATTAAAGCAGGTTCCTACTATGGGGAGGAATGCTTCCGGGGTCCGGATTGTGAACATTGAAAAACCGGATTTTCTGGTTGGCGCACAACGAGTTGTAAAAGAAGAGGAGTAACGTTTCACGTGAAACATCGCGGAGTGCCGCGAAACCCGGTTTTTTTATAAGCAGGGACAGCGGCTATTCTCAAATTCCAATGAGATTTAAAGAAAGGTCATTAGCCGCCAATTCTCTATAAACTCCCTTCTGTCGTTCAAGGGCATCAAGTAAGAAAGGTAGATAGGCTGTAGGCATTTAGACTATAGGTAGGCTGACGAAATGATGTTCCCAAGAGAATGCTAAAGAATAAATTCAATATAGATTTAACTATTCGACACCATAAACCCAAATACTTTTTTGTGCTTTTTTAACGAACCCCATTCTTCCCTCTGTGCTCTGTGGCAAAAATTCTTATTCGTTTGAAGAGAAGATAGCCACAGAGATCACAGAGCACACAGAGAAAAGGGAGAAGGCTTAGGTCTTAGTACACTGAAACAACTGTTTCTGCTTCAACAATATTTCCAAAACCCCCACTCCAATCTTCCTCTGTGCTCTCTGTGGCAAATTCTTAGGTTCCAATGAACCACAACAAAAGGGAATTACTAAATCACCTTCTATCTGTCAACCGTGAAGCCATTTGCGGTGATGATTTTTTCCGCCTGGGCCCAAAGATCGTCCTTCTTCTTCTTTGAAAGAAATGTAGCATAAATCGTATTTTTCAGAATTTTCAACAACTGAGACATAGAGAAGACTCCGTGATCGAGCAAATGCAAATACTCATCGACGAGATCAACTCCAAAAAGGGCCGGATCATCGGAATTCAGAGTGACATTAACCCCTTTTTCGTAGAAGGTCTTTATTGGGTGATCCTCATAACTGGTCGCATATCTTCTGGTGAAAAGATTGCTGGTTGGGCATACTTCGAGGGGAATCTGTTGATCAGCGAGATGTTGTATAAGTTCATTATCAAGGATTGCGGAAATTCCATGGCCGATTCTTTCGACATTCAGGTACTTGATTGCATCCCAGATAGATTCCGGTCCGACATCTTCCCCCGCGTGGGCAACAACATGTAATTTATTCTTTACTGCTTTTTCGAAAACCTTTTTATAATCTTTCGCGGGGCCGTGACGTTCGGGACCGCCGAGGCCGATACCGACAATATAGTCAGTCAGGTATTTCAAGGTAAGGTTGCAGTTTCTCATTGCGTTGTCTATACCAAAACTTCTTGATACATCGATAATAAACCGTGTGTCGGTATGATATTGCTTTTTTAATATGTTGGATCCCTCAGTAAGTTTCTGGATCAGATTCTTAAAAGAAAATCCATTAAGGAGGAATCTTGATGGCGCGAAAAATATTTCTGAGTACACTATATTGTTTCGATTAAGATATTTTCCCGCGTCATGAAAGAGTTCGTCCAGGTCTTCAATCTCTTTAAAAGAATCCTGGATAACATTGATATAAAGAGAAATGAATTCATCAAGATTCTTGATATAGTATTTCTTTTTTAAATCTGATTTGGATTGAACACCCTCGATCTTCAAGCCATATTTTTGAATGAGATTCCAGATTGTATCAACACTGGCAATACCTTCAAGGTGCAGATGAATTTCAGCCTTAGGTATTTCGATCAGTAGTTTCTTAAAGCTGTTTCTTTCCTTTACGGAAACAGGTTCTTTTCTCATATTAGCGTTCACCTTATTCCCCTCATTGGAAAACCTTTGGGGCGTGGAGTTTACATACCCCTGTAATATATAACGGTAGATAGAGCGGAAGATATGACACTAAATATGGTGATTCCGCATAAATCTCCTATCGCTAATAGAGTGTAGCCACAATTTCGAAAAATTTCCAGTTGAAAATAATATATATATCGCTATGATATAAGAGAAACAAAAAAAATTTGTGATTGCCGCACACTAAAATCATCAGTAATACGGCAATAACAA
>JAGLYY010000044.1 GCA_023131935.1 Spirochaetales bacterium
GTCATCGATTTTTCAGCCGCCCCAAAGCCCTTTCTTCCCACCTTCAGGGTCAGGTTTTTCGTAACATCCACTTCCCCTTCCGCGAAGAAATACATACTATCACCGATCTCCCCTTCACTCATGATCACCTTATGGGCGGGGCTTTCGATCTTCTTCGTGATCTTCCACACGAATTCGAGCTCATCATCGGCAAGGTCTGATAGGATTGCGACCCGCTTTAATACCTTTTTCCCTCTTGTGGTACTCCGGGGCTTTTTCATACTGGTTATACCTCGAATCTAGGGCCGATTACAAAGGCGGTATCGGTCTCTTTTATTGTGTATGTGGGAGGCGGGCTTAAGTGAACATCAACATCCTGGGATTCCTCCTCCCCTATATTGATCTCCGCCTCCTCGAATTTTCTTTTGATGAAGGCATCGATACTTGAGGAATCGCTGGAAAGCATGTCCTGCAGGCTTACTTTCTTTTCCTCTGAAAGGATGCCGATGAGGACCCCTTTCCCCGATGATAAAAGGTGCTCAGATAATTCCAGAAAGGTCTTTCCTATAAAAGAAGAGGGGATCTGCAGCGGTTTGATAACCCGGTCACCAGAGCTCGACATCATCTCCCGGACAAGCCGTGGGACCCCTAAAGATCTGGTGGCATTCGCCAGGAGAAAACCGCTGAACTCTCCATTCACAATGACGTCATCCACCTGGGCCCGGCGTAGATGCTGTTCATTTTCCTGGTTCAGCAGCTCCGCGCAGGTGAGGATATCAGGATTTATTGATTTAATCGCGAGAACCGCCAGAATAGTCCTTTCGTCAGCATTCTCAAACGACCCTATACGGGTAGTGTCGGAAACAACCACTGCCGCGCGGGCTTGTTCTACCGTTGCCCGTTTCAGGACCTTTTCATTGGTAAAATCCCCCCTGACAAACCGTAAATCAATACTTTCATAATGGACCTTCAGTCCCTGGAATTCCTCAGGATCCATCTCATTGATAAGAACAACCTGCTTCGTTCCGCTGTCCATTGCAATGAAATTCTCCAGGATCTCCCCGGAATTGCTGTTCCATCCGCAGATAACTGTATGATTTCGTAAGACAACGTCCTGCAAACCCTTTCCCTCCCGTATCTTCCGGTCAACGAAGATACTAGCGATAGTACCCGAAAGTACCGAGGTAACAACAACCCCCATCAGCATCACAAGCGAAGCCAGAATCCTGCCTACGGTGGTTACCGGATAAGTATCCCCATATCCGACGGTGGTAATTGTTGTTATTCCCCACCAGATAGCTTTCGCAAAGTTGTCGAACATCCCTGACCCTGAGGGGATTTCAACGAGATAAACAAGGCCTCCGCCAATAATAACTACAAAAGTGATAGTGAAGAGGAGCCTCAACAGCTTTTCGTTCCGGACTTGCGAGGTGAATTTCGCGATTTTCTTTCGTAAGCCCTTCGACCTGGGGACTCCCCCTCTTTGGCTCTCTGCTACCTTTCTACTTCTATTCATACTGTAATAGTTCTCTTTTCTATCATCGGTAACTTTTCCTTTAGAGCTTATCTTGATTTTTTAGAAGGGGAAGGCTACCTTTTCTATTATGAAACTTACTATGATTATAAAGAAATTGTTGTTTTTATCCTTAGTGTTTTTATTAGTTTTAGGGTGTGCAACCTCATCAGGAAGCCTGCTTTCGTCTGTTTCTGAATCAAAAACAAGGACAGAGGTGTCTACCCCTTCTGATAAAGAGGGAGAAGAAGGGGTAGAAGAGTCAGAAGAAACCCTGGAAGAAGAAGTGGAAGAGGGGATCTATATCTATTCCGAACCATCAGGGGCGGAGGTTTATTCCGGCCTTGAATATCTCGGAGATACTCCCCTATTTCTGAAAGTTGATCCGGGGAACTACCGCCTGCGGATAGAAAAAAG
>JAGLYY010000440.1 GCA_023131935.1 Spirochaetales bacterium
TTATCAAGTTCTCTTTTTGCAGGACGCAACAAATAAAGAATCGCCAGGAAAAAAGTGACTGTAATAATAAAAGCGATACCCACTCCGATTGCAGTAGATAAACCAAAATCCTTAACCTGCGATAGAGACGAAGTGTACAGAGAACCAAACCCTACCATAGTGGTAACAGATGTTATTAAGCACGCCAGTCCAACGGCAACTACGGTGACAAATAACGCTTTTTGCTTATCCAAACCATGTGAGAGTCCCTCCCGGTAACGAGTAAGTATATGGATACCGTCTGCTATACCCATGCTGATAAGAATGACCGGCATGATATTACTGATAGGAGAAAGAGGGATGCCAAAATATCCCATCATACCCATAGTCCAGATAACTGTAATAATGACAATGAGTAATGGTAGAACAACACCCCTGATATTGCGAAAGCTAATGTAAAGTATACCAATCATCAAAAGAATTGCCAGAGGAAGCAGTCTCGACATATCTCCAACAATTGCTTTATCCACCTCTTCGTCTAACACTGCTTCGCCAGTTAGATAAGATTTTTTATCCAGTTCATGCCTATGAACAATTTCCCTGATATCCTGGATAACATTCTCTTCAGCCGCCTCAGGTAGTAGTTGAACCATGACCAGCGCTATTTTTCCATTTTCAGAAATGATCTGTCCGGCATAGTCATCATTCGATAAGACTCTATGCTTTAACTCGAGGAGTTCTGCTTCATTGTCCGGTATTTCCTCAATCAATTCCACAACCTCAATCCCGTCCTCGGTACCTCTGATTTCTTCGACATTGGTGATGCTCAGAACAGAATTGACCCCTTTCACCTTCTCCAATTCCAGGGTCAACCGATCAATTTCTTGCAGTGCACTAACACTGAAAACCTCATCCATATCCAGTACTATCATTGCAAACTTGGCTCCTCCATAAGTTGCGTCAACTTGGTCATAGGCTATTTTCACGGGGTCGTCTTCAGGGAACATCTCTTCCATATCGCTAACCACATCTACCTTAGAAATACCGAAATAAAAAAATACTGTTAGTAGAATAACAGCAGCTATGATAGTCTTTGGATATTTTCCAACAAATTTTGTTAGTTTTTCCAGCATAATCTATTACTCCTTTTCTTCCTCAACTTAAGAAAATCTGCAGAAGTATAGTTAAGGGTAAGGCACGATGCTTTACCTGTTGTGTGTAAACTTTATTTATCTTTTGGATATAATAACAAACCTTATTTTACATGGCACTAGAATTAAAACTGCGCGGTAACTCCCAATATGGGAAACATTGGAAAACCACCTGAGGAAGTTTTTATAATCACACCATTATCATCAACATCGTTATAATATGCGAAAATATTTTCTCGATTATAAACATTCCACACATCCAGATAAGCCGTTAAAGTCCAATTCCTGAAGTCAAAGCTGCGGTCGATGCGAATATCCAGTTTGTGGTAAGCAGGATATCGTGCTGAATTATATGCGCCATTCACAACATACCATTCACCATCTTTCTGTACGGCACCCACAACCGGTGTATAAGGACTCCCTGAACCATATTGAAACTTCGCTCCGATTTGCCATTTATTGAATAGTCTGTAGCTGCTTACTAATCGAAAAATATGAGGTCTGTCAAATCCGAAATAATACTCCGGTAGAGAATCTGCATCCTGCCGTTTGGAAATAGAATAGGTATACGCAAAGCTCCCAACCAGATTTTTGCTCATTTTCTTTTGGATACAGAATTCGATACCACGAGCGTAGCCAGAACCAGTATCTATTATTACTCTTGAGGTATCGCTGTCTACGAAAACATTTTCGAGGTCTTTTTGATACACTTCAACGCTGATTTTGGTATCGGATCTAAACAGGTGTTCAATACCCGCAATATAATGAATAGCACGACTGCTACGCAACGAAGCATTAACCAGTTCTATTGCCACCTGGTATGCTGCCGGCGTTTGATAATAATATCCGTAAGCCGCGTTTATGTTGGTTTTATCGGTTACAGAATAGCTCAGTCCAAATCGAGGACTGACTTTTGACTCTTCGGTTAATTCAAAATAATCGTAACGCAAACCAGCATTTATAGCGAGTAGAGTAAAGGGACGCAGGGTAGTCTGTAAAAAGGAACCTGCCTTGAAAGTCACCGGAGGATTATAGATTATATTGTATTCCTCCATAGTAATTCCGGTTTCAGTTATTTGCTCATTACTCCAGATATGATGGTAAGAGTCAATACTTTTCCAGAAAAGTCCTGACTTCAATTCTAACAAATCAGAAAGCTTGTAAGTGAGTTCACTTTTCAAGTGAAACTCATTTTCCTTGATTTCATCACCGATAACTTCAGGTTCACTTTCGGTACCGCGCCATGATTTCCAGCCATTACTCACCAGCGCTGCGGTAGTTAACATATAACCATGTTTACTGAATAGGTATCGCCAATTCAAGCCGATGGCACTGCCATAATCGTTACGCCTAAGATCGTACTCTCTTTCCAATTCCTCCTCATCCTCAGGGTCAGCAGGCATTCTTAAATCGTCCTTGTAATAAAAACCCACAGGTGATAGTTGATGCTTATCTCCCAGGTTATAGGTTGCTTTTCCCACCATATCCCAGTATGCCGGCACTCCCTCTTCGTTTAGCATTGACATTAGCAAATCAAAAATTCCACGCCGGACAGCAAACAGCATCGTTCCATTACCAGGTATGGGACCATCCAGCAAAAGACCGAAACCTGCCATGTTGAGATTTATATCTGTATTAAAGTTGGTCCTGTTGCCCTCTTTTAATTGCATTTCAACAACAGAGGACATTTTATCTCCGTATTTCACAGGGAAACCACCTGATACAAAATCAACCCGCTCCAATAAAGTCGGATTAACAATGCTGATACCACCAATATCAGCGCCTGGGCGTCCAAAATGAAGCGGATTATATATTTCAATGTTTTCAAGCAGGGTACGATTTTCGTCCGGGGTACCACCTCGGACTATCAGACTTGAGTTCCTTTCGTTCGCAATGCTCACGCCGGGCATGAACTGGATAACCCGGAAAATGTCTTCTACCGAACCAGGTGAAGCGCGTATTTCCCGGGGCGTTAATGTCCTGGAACTGATGGGCTTTTCGGTATCTTTTTCAAAATAACCCGCTGTTACCACTATACCTTCAACATCCAATACTGTCTGGCTCAATTCAAAGTTTACCATTGTGACTCGATTAGTAGATACCACGATTGCTGTTTTCACTTCAGGTTGATAACCTATCATTGACGCTTTAACCTGATACATTCCGACAGGAATATTCTTAATTATAAATTTACCGTTAAGATCAGCAGCCGCACCCATTGTGGTATTCACAATTATAACATTCACTCCGGGTAGTGGTTGATATGTGCCTTGATCTATCACTGTTCCTTCAATCGACCCAATCTTTTTCTGAATTATTGGGCTTTCAGCAAATGACTCTACTGTCCATAAACTTAATATAAGTGCAAATAAAAGTAAGTTCATTGTGAATGCTATCCTAATCACAGACTTTTCTTTTATTGCTTTTCCACGTTCGAAAAACATATTTATCATTTCAACACCTTCTTTCGAGAGATAAACTTATCTTCTCCTTAAATCTTATCGAATAATTATTTCACCTGTTCTTATCGTAAAAGCTCCAAG
>JAGLYY010000441.1 GCA_023131935.1 Spirochaetales bacterium
TTTGTCTGACCTTTACCCAGCCATCATCCTTAAGTATTTTTAATATTTCTTTTACTTTCAATTACAATCTTCCAATATCAAAATCATGTCAGCCTGAGCCTTTTATACAGCAATAATTTCTTCCCTGTATTAGTATAAACATATACAGCTGGAATTACTATAGAGAATAGCCGCCAATTCCCTATAGGTTCGTTAATCAATTTCCACTGTTCTGAAGTGCGGAATGTAAGTTAAACGATTGGAATAATCCGGTCGAGATGAATCTCCGTGAATTGTTCACGAAGTGCTTCAGATATCCCGGAAATTTTCAGTGACCCGCCCATTGCGGTAAAGTATTTATAAATTTGAAGGAGTTTTCCGATCCCGGCGCTGGTGATCGTCGGGACTTCCGTAAGATCGAAAACGCCGTATTTCATGGTTTTATCGTCGACGAATTTTATAAACTTCGTAGTGAGCTCAGAACTCCCTTCGGTATCTATAGGCCCGGAGATCTTTATTTTAATTGTGTCCTTCTCGATACTGATATCAACATCCATAGAATCCTCTCGCATTATAGGGGTTTACACTTAACCCCTTGTCTCGCTTTCCCAACTTTTTATCTCTTCGAACACCTGTTCCTTCCGCTTATCGGTAAAAATATCATGAAACATTCTCGGGAAGGTAACGATTTTTTTCTGTTTGCAGTTTAATCCTTCGAAAAACCGCTCCACCCCTTCAACAGGAGACAGCTTGTCAAAGGACCCATGGAGAACCAGGAGTTTGAGGCCCTGTAATTTTCCGAATCTATCGCTGATTTTCTCAGTTGTTTTCGCGAATACCTTAAGAAGCCGTTTATTCAGGCTGCCAACAATGAGTTCGTCAGCGCCGAGCCGTTCCTGCTGGACCCTGTCCTTTGTAAAATAGCTCAAGTCAACCGGTATGACTGCCTTGCCCTTGTCGTGAATATCAAACAGGGGCGAAGCGATGAGGGGGGACGCGCAGATAGTTCTTGCCTCCTGATCCGGGTACCGAAGATGGTAAGCAAGAGCGGTGAGAGCGCCTATAGAGTGACCAAGAAAGAGTATTTCCCTGAAGCCCTCCCTCTTGCTGACAAACCTTCTGAATGATTCAAGATCATCTACATATTGATCGCTATCCTCGATATCACCCCTTTCACCTGGACTACGCCCAAACCCCTGGAAATCAAAGGCATACACCTTGAGCCGGTTTTCGATAAGGTAGTTTACGAGAAACGGATAGGATCCGGCGTGATAACAGATGCCATGGAGGAGGATTATTACCTTTTCATAGCCTTTACTCGGGTCTTCCCAATATTGGCAGGATAGAACCTGTCCTTTGTTGTTTTTAAAGGTAGTTATAATGTGATTCAAAGCGATTCCTCCTTCCTGCAGGATTCGAAGTATGGTTATTCCCTGATAATGGGGAAAATCCTGTCAAGGTGTATTTCCATGAACTGTGTGTAGAGGCTGTCGGAAATACCCCGTATTTCCATTTTCCCCTTCTTGGCATCGATGTATTTATAAAAATTCATCAATTTCCCAATTCCTGAAGATATTGTAGTCCTGCAGGTGGTCATATTAAAGATCACATGCTCAACATCATCCATTTCCATGACTTCCTGAAGCTGTACAGATAATTCATGACCGCCATCTGTGTCGATGTTTCCATCGATGATAATCTTCATGGTAGAGCCATCTTTTTCAAGTTCAATATCCATATCTATTTCTCCTTCTCTTATTGATTATTTACGGATTCAACCAGCATGGCGGTTTTCATCACGTTTCCAGGAATTGAATCAACTTTGCTTAATATCTCCGCGCACCGGCGCTCTGCGGATTAAGGTTATCTTGGTCCCTTTCCTGTTATACCGTGTTTCATCAAAGGCGCGGGAAATGAGCCTGCCCCCTTTTCCCGAAATATCGAGAATCTCCTCTTCTGAGGTATCCTCATCAAATATCTTGATATTTGATGTGTCAAAACCGGGACCCTGATTGGTAATGGCCAGTTCCGCCGATTCCCGGGTAATATTAAGAGTAATATCGATATATCTCCCTCCATACTGCTCTTCTCCGAGCCGTTTTACTCTCTCCTCTTCGTACCGGTCCTCTTCAAAAAGAGATTGGGGCCTTAGAGAGGAATCCAGTTCAAGGTTGCCGTGCTCTACTGAGTTGATGAGCGCCTCTTCGAGGGCAAGGACAACCTGGTCCATCTGAGTATCATCCTGATACATCCCTGCCTGCATTAGAATAGTCGCGAAAAATCGGCAGGTTTCGGATATCTGAAGGTCCCGTGTTTTCCACCTGAAATGATGGTGCTGATCAACAAGCCCTTCATAAACGCTCAGGATCCGGTTAATGCTCCGGACAGCATCATAGAGCTTCGATGCTACCTTTTGCACCTCTTTTTTCACCAGAGGAAGGAAAAATAACTGTACCCCCGGAAGAAGTGAAACGGCATATCCAAGGTCCCTGTTGTTCTCCGGCACCGTGCAGCCGTATAAATGCTGTGGATAATCGGTAATGATTTTGCGCAATAGTTTGGAGTCCTCCTCCGATTGAACTGAGAAGAATACAATCATGGGATCTTTCATCTTTGATAAGGACTC
This sequence comes from Spirochaetales bacterium, assembly GCA_023131935.1. GTDB lineage: Bacteria > Spirochaetota > Spirochaetia > JAGLYY01 > JAGLYY01 > JAGLYY01. The sequence continues at coordinate 2,606 of JAGLYY010000441.1, forward strand.
AGCCAGGTTTTCTCTAAGATCCCTTACTGAAAACTGCTTTTCAGCAAGATACATCTCGAGTAAAGAAAAATCATTTTCTGAAAACCCAACCAGTATGACATTTTTCATACCTACTGAAACTCTCCTGCGCAATTACTTCTATGTGATTAATTGTAGGAAGTTTTACCCCAAACGCAAATTTTTTTGCTTATTATATGGTCCTGTAAAATAAGGGTAATCCATTGATATGCACCAATACTTTTCTCCAGAAAAGTATAGGATATCGTCAGGTTTTTGGAGGTTAAATCAATCAGGTACTTGTCAAGAACTTCTTTTCGCATAGTATTTGTAGGGAGAGGTTTAAGCAGAGGTGATTACAGTAATACAGAAAGCTCCGGAATCCCTTGCGGAAATTGCAACGGTCCTTAAAGAGAACGGGATCTCCTATAAGGCTCTCTCCCCCCAATTTGCCATAAACATCTTTGATAAGAGTAATCTCTGCGTATATCTGGAGCCCCCGGATGATGTAACTCCCTTAAAAAAAATCCTTGGAGCGGGTGTTGGATTGATCCTTCCGGAGGGGCATTACCGGAAAGAACTTAGCGGCTATAATCGGGTATTCTTCATCCCCGAGGGGATGACCCCTGCTCAGTATTTGAAATCGCTTCTCTCTATAAGCTCTCTGTTGGGGATCTCCATCAATAAGAATTCTCTGATGACCGGGGTCAACAACCGGCTGCTCCAGCAGCGGGCGATTGAATTGAAGAGTGCCAACGAAATCCTTGAGCAGCGGGCAGTTGAGCTTCAGAATTCATTGGAGCAGCAGGACGGGATGCACCAGCAGATTATGGAAGAGCTTGCCCTGGCCAGCGAATTACAGAAAAGCCTGCTGCCCAGGGAGTTTCCCACCGGTCTCCCCCTGGATTTCTGTCACCGGTACATGCCCTACTCTCAGATAGGGGGAGATTTCTTTGAAATTGCCCGTCTTGACGAGAACCATCTAGGAATTATCATTACCGATGTCTCAGGCCATGGTGTGGCATCTGCCTTTGTTACAGCAATGTTTAAAAGTTCTTTTGCCCATCTGTCTTCCGGACTAATCTCTCCCGCTGAAACCTTTGCGCTTCTGAATACTGAGTTTACCCGGGTAATACGTACAGAGCATTACCTCACGGCTTTTTACGCTGTGGTAAATCTCGAGGACTTCACCTGTACCTATTGTAATGCCGGCCATCCGAAACAATTACTCTTCAGGAAAAATGGGGAGATTGAAGAACTCACTACAATAGGATTTTTCATCGGGATGTTCGAGGGGACAGAATACGAAGAAAAAACCATCCAATTTAATCCTGGTGACAAGCTGCTGCTTTTTACCGACGGCATCCTGGAAACCGAAAATGAGGAAGCGGTGCCATTTGGCCGGGAAAATCTTATCCGTGTTGTACAGGAGTACCCTGATCAGGACCTCGAGGGGCTTGCAAATGCCATCATGAGCAATCTGATAATGTATAATGCCGAACCGATTTTTCAGGATGATATCACTTTTTTGATAACAGAGATCCTTGAAAGTCTGAAGTGATTCATATTGACATTCATACACTAAAGAGGTAGGAAGGTAAATATATGGAACCCAGCGAGCAATTAAAAAAAATCACCATGGCAATTCAGGAGCTTCCAACCCTGAACGTCGTCGCCCTGAAGGTGAATCGATTGCTCCGATCCTCAACCGCCGGATCCGGGGACCTGGCAAAGGTGATTCAACTCGATCAAAGTATTACTGCCCGGCTCCTGTCCTTGGTGAATTCCGCTGCTTATGGACTTCGCCGGAAGGTTTCAAATGTTCAGGAAGCGGTCTCGTTTCTCGGTACAAATACGGTTTCCCAGATTGTTCTTGGTTTGGGGGTTTTAAGTACTTTCAGCGGAAAAGATAATCCCCGATTCAGCCGGGAAAAGTTATGGTTTCACAGCCTCGCCGTAGCTGTTCTTGCCAGAAAAATTGCCAGGGTAAAAAAGTGTCATAAACAACCGGAAGATGTGTTTACTGCCGGTCTGCTTCATGACTTGGGGAAAGTTGCTGTTGATCACTTTTGCAATGAGTCTTTCGAACTTGTTTTAGACGAACTTGAACAAAATCCGAACCAGCCGTTTCATGAAGCTGAGAAAAAAGTCTACGGGTTGACCCACAACACCATTGGAGAATGGGTCGCCCGAAATTGGGAGCTGCCCCGCCGAACCATTGTTGCGATAAAACATCATCATCAACCTCCAGGATCCAGAGAGGGGTTCCACATGTCCGATGACACTGTTGCCGATCTGGTAATGCTTGCCGACTGGATCGCTGTAACGAAGGGATTGGGCTATTCAGGCACAAAATCCATTGAGCCACCGACAAAAGAGAGCCTTTCCCGGCTCAGTATTACCCTCGAGGAAGCAATGGTGATTGCGGATGAAGCTATGAAAGAGATAAAAGAGGCAGCTTTAGTCCTTGGAATAAAAGCAGATTAAAAAGGGACTGTACAATTCCTGTAGATAATCCATATCGTTTATTCAACATCCCCGTACTTCTGGGTAATAGCTTTAATGTTCGGAAGGACTTTGAAGAAGATATCAACAAGTTCAGGATCAAATTTTATTCCAGACATCTTCCTTATCTCCTTAAGAACATCCTCCTCTTTCCAGGCATCTTTGTAGACCCTTTTACTGGAAAGGGCATCGTAAACATCCGCGAGAGCCACAATGCGTCCGAAAAACGGGATCTCTTCCCCCTTCTTTCCCTCAGGATTTCCTTTTTTTCCGGTTTCCAGGGGTTCTCCGGTATTAATATCCACTTTACCCGGATATCCCGTTCCATCCCAATTTTCATGATGGCTCAAGGCTACATCCATCGCGAGTTCATCAAATATCGATTGTTTATCATTAAAAAGCCGGGCGCCGTGCAAGGTATGTGATTTCATGATTTCGTATTCTTCATCGGTAAATCTTGCCGGTTTTTTCAATATGAGGTCTGAAATCGCTACTTTCCCAACATCATGAAGCATCGCCGCCATTCGAAGTGTATCCATCGTTCGATGCATCTCCTGCTCATCAACTCCCCTCTTTTTCGCCCAGTGTTCATAAATCTCCACCGAATAACCCGCCACCCGGTTTACATGGGGTCCGGTTTCCTTCGGGTCCCGCAGCTCGGCCATTCTGATCATCCTGAGGATGATAGCACGGGTCATTTTGGCCCGCTGGAGGGCAATAGACGCGTTTGTAGCAAAGTGCCTGATAAGAGGTAAATCATCGCCACGAAAGGGTGCCGGTTTCCCCTTATCGTTAAGGGCGTTTATCACCTGTATTACACCGATGAGTTCGCCGGTATTAGTGGTAAGGGGGACCGTTAAGATCGAATGGGTCTTGTACTTCGCGAGCTTATCATATTTAGTGTTATAACTGTATGGGGCTTTTTCCGGTATTTTATACACATCAGGGATGTTCACCAATTCTCCTGTAGACGCGACATAACCGGAGATCGTCTTTTTATCGATCGGTATGGAGAATCTATTGTAGATAAGCTTCTGTCCGGAAGGCAGTTCTCTCTGCTTCGTGTTATTCTGGCTATATTCAATGACTAATTCATTCTTTTTTTTAATATAAATTGATCCCGCGTCCGCGTTTAAAACCTTACGGGCTTCGAGGAGTATTCGTTCAAGAAGGATATCGAGGTCCTGTATGTTGTTAAGCTCTGAATCGAGACCGATAACTTCCTGTAATTGCTCGAATTTAGATGTCATGAAGATCCTCTTCTTAAAACTATCGGTTACATTATACTATTTTATCAATAGGATATCCAAATCTTACGAATGATCCAGGGGATTTCTGCTATCGATCTCCCCTTGACAGATAATCATGGCAGGATCATAGTCCTTTTATGGAATTGAAAGTTAAACTATATCTGACAGATGAAGATGATGATAAATTCATGGGAATCGGTGTTCTCTGGCTCCTTCAGGGAATTATAAAATATCACTCGATCCGAAAAGCGGCAGGCGAGATGAGAATGTCTTACGCGAAAGCCCTGTCCCTTCTTTCCAAACTGGAAAAAAACCTCGAAAACCCTCTTACCATTCGTAAGAAGGGGGGAGACAGCCGGATCGGCACTGAGCTTACCCCTTTCGGTGAGAAATTCATCAATCTCTATGAAGATTTTCAAAACAACGTGAAAGAATCAGCCGGGCAAGAATTCATCTCCTTCACCCGTGATCTCTTGGCACTGAAACCGGATGTCCCTTTGAAATGAACCTTGAATACGACTGCATAGTGCTTGCGGCGGGAGAATCCAACCGAATGGCCGGCTGGAAGATGTTACTCCCCTGGGGTGAAAGTACCATTTTAGAAACATCATTGAATCATGCCCTTCAGACTTGCGGGCGAATTATACTTGTCACCGGCTTCAAGGCCGATGAAATCGTCTCCCGGTTCCAGGGACGGTCAAGAATCCACCTTGTTCACAACCATGAGTATTCCCGGGGCATGTTCTCCTCCATACAGAGAGGAGTTGCGGCTGTTTCCACAGAGCGGTTTTTTGTAACCCATGGAGATATGCCTTTAATACTGCCGGAAGTGTTTTTCAGGTTGGCAGAAGCAGGATCCGCCGATGTTTGCCGTCCTGTTTTCAAAGGGACACCGGGACATCCTGTTTTAATTCATAAGAAAGTCATTCCGGCTATCCTGAATGCTCCCTCTTCTTTCACCATGGCGGAAGTTTTTTCAGAGTTTTCTATGAAAAAAATAGAAATGCCCTTCCCGGGAGTAGTGATCGATATCGATACTCCCACTGACTATCGGAAAGCCTTAAGAATGCTTTTTTAAAACATAACTGTTCAGGTAGAAGGCTGTAGGGAGGAAGGCTGTAGGTAGATAGGCTGTAGGCTGTTAGGTAGGATAGGCTGACTAAGTGGTGATCCTAATCTATCGGGAAGCCAGGTAATTCCACAGGGAAGAAATATATGAGTTGACCTCTCAAATATGACATTTCCGGCTGTGAATTAAAAATTGCGCAAACAGAAAGGGTTTTGGGTGCCATGCTTCGATCAACGCGTAAACCCTAATAGCCTAATAGCCTACAGCCTAAACAACCTGAATTGTTAACTTGACAACCATTAGGTGAGGGCATAATATCCATTATATATTCGTTTAAACAATGGAGACTCCTATGTATAAGAGTATGCACAAGAGTATGCAAAAAAAATGCCTTGTTCTTCTATTATTAGCTCTCTTTTTCATTCTACCGGCTTTCAGCACCGGGACCAGGGAAGTTGATAATCCGATAGTCATCACCGACAGTACGGGAAATACTGTACGGCTCAAATCCCTGCCTCAGAGGATAACATTTGTCGGCAGGGCTTCCATTATGGTTGCCGACGCCCTCTACATGTTCCCGGAAGTTTTGGACCGTTTGGTAGGTGTGGGATTCACCAACCAGGGGAGAGGAGAATTCATTGCTGATATTGATCCCGGTTACGCGGAGAAAATCTGCCTTCAACATACCGTCGGCCCTGAACAGATCGCCGCAACCCGCCCGGATATGGTTATTATGAAGAGTTTCCTCAAAGAAAGCCTGGGAGATTCGGTAACTCTCCTTGGGATCCCGGTTGTTTATCTCAGGCTTGAGACCCCGGAACTCTATCTGAAGGATTTTGAGGTTATCGGCCAAATCCTGGGAAATACCGAGAGGGCCGATTTCATTAAAGATTACTATACATCGAGTCTTGAAATGGTTTCCAACCGAACTTCAGGAATAGAGAACAGACCAAAAGTACTCTTTCTCTATCACAGCGCCCGGGATGGGATAGTTGCTTTCAATGTACCTCCGCTCAATTGGATCCAATCGATGATGGTAGAGCTTGCGGGGGGTGAACCGGTGTGGACCGGTGGGGTTATTGGAAATGGATGGACAAAGGTAAATTTCGAACAGATAGCGGTATGGGACCCCGATCAGATTTTCCTGGTTGCATATAAACAGGAAGAGAAGAAAATCATTGAAAGGTTGAAAAATGACCCCCAATGGAAGGAGCTGGCCGCGGTACAGGCTGATAAGCTTTTCGCCTTTCCTGTTGATTACTACAGTTGGGACCAACCCGACTCCCGGTGGATTCTCGGGCTCTCCTGGCTCGCCAAACAAATTCACCCTGAACTCTTTTCCGACCTCGATATTGAAGAATTGACAAAAGACTTCTTCCTTACTTTGTATCCTATGGATGAATCCCAATACCGGGAACTCATCCTACCAAAACTTGGGTGGTAATGATACGGAACAGAAGTGAAAAAGCTCTCCTCAGCCAGGGGGGATGGATAACCCTGACCCTGTTTATCCTCCTCATAGTTTTCGCTGTCGCCCTCCTTTTGGGGCGGTACCCTAAGGCAGGGCTTATGTCCCCGGCTCTGCTCCAGGAAGATCCCCTGGCCCAAAAACTTCTCCTCAACTTGAGACTGCCCAGGGTACTGACCGCGCTCCTTCTCGGCATGGCCCTCTCGGGAGCAGGCATGGTTTTTCAGATGATCTTCGCGAACCCTCTTGTGGAACCGGGGTTTCTCGGAGTCTCTCAGGGAGCAGCTTTCGGGGCCTCCGTCAGCATCGTTTTTGTTACTACCTCAATTTGGGCCATTCAGGGTTTTGCCGCGTCGTTCGCGATACTTGGATTAGGGTTTTCCTATTTCATAGCCAGAAAGGTCCGGTTCGGGGGGTGGGTAATAAGGCTCATCCTCGCGGGGATTTCAGTATCCGCCCTTTTTACCGCGGGAATCGGGATCTTGAAATACATCGCGGACCCTGTCAGTCAGCTTCCCGAAATCACCTTCTGGATGCTCGGAGGCCTCTGGAACATAACCTGGAGGGAATATCTTACAATCCTTCCAATAGTGGCCCCCTCCCTGATCATCATCTATCTCATGCGGTGGAGGTTGAATCTTCTCTGTTTGAACGATGAGACATCTTTCTCACTCGGAATCGCACCGGGAAGGGAAAGGATAGTCTTCCTCCTCCTCGCTACCCTTGCAACCGCCTCGGTGATTTCAGTCAGCGGTATTGTAGGATGGGTTGGATTAATTGTACCCCATATTGCCCGCAGGTTATACCGTTCCGATACCCGTTACGCCCTCACCGGTTCCATGCTTCTTGGGGGGATGTTTACACTTATCTGTGACAGCATTGCCCGAACTGTCCTCATGGGGGAAATCCCCCTTGGGATTCTGACATCCGCTATTGGAGCAACAATCTTCATGGCACTGTTAATGACCCGAACAGTCAAGGTGGAAAAATGAGTACTTCATTGATCCATTTGTCGGAGATTAGTTTTACCTACCGGGAGGAGAAAAATACCGTTCTTTACGACCTCACCCTCGACATAGAAAGGAACAGTGTCACCTCCATCCTGGGTCCGAATGGTGCGGGAAAAACCACCCTGCTTCACCTCATTCTGGGATGGAAGAAAAGCCCGTCGGGTAGAATCCTTCTTCATGGAGAGCCCATTTCAGGATACTCCAGGAAAGCCATGGGCAGGATCATGGGGCTCGTACCCCAGTCGGAATATATTTCATTCGAATACAGTCTCCTCGAATATGTCCTGTTAGGCAGAGCGCCCCATCTTGGCTCCCTTGAGATGCCTTCGAAGAAAGATTGTATTATCGCCATGGAGTCACTGGAAACCGTGGGTCTCGCGGAACTTGCGGAACGCCCGGTGACCCACCTGAGCGGCGGGGAAAGGCAGCTGGTAATGGTTGCCCGGACCTTGGCCCAGGAACCGGAAATCATTCTGTTAGATGAACCCACAAGCCACCTGGACCTCGCGAATAAAATCCGTTTGCTTGGGGTCCTTATGGAGTTGAGGGACCGGGGGGTTACTATCATCTTCACGAGCCATGAACCGGATATGGCAGCCTCTGTCAGTACGCACATGGCATTGATGAGGGATGGCCGGATACAATACTCCGGTCAGGTTGATGAGGTCCTCTCCGGCGATCATTTGAGTGATGTTTATGGTATCCCGGTAAAAATTGAAGATTGCGGTGATCAAAAGGTAATCATCTGGCACCATCCGGGAAATCAATAGTTCTTCATTATTTTTTTAACCAATTCATACAGAAGGAGCTGCCTGTTCTCCCCGGTAACCTCCACAACCTCAGGTTGATTATCCTGAAAGAACCGGGAAACAAACCGGTTTATCAGTTCGGGACGTACAACAAGCATAAGGATTTTTACGGGAGAGGATGGAAGCTCAGGAAGGACCGCCGCGTACCCTTCTCCCCTGATCAATTCAAGTGGTCCAATTTCATCGAGAACAATCAGATCGGCCTGCAGGTTTATCGCTTCGCGAACCGCTGATATCCCCAGGCGAAAACCTTCACTGCTGAAGGACCAGGGGCCCAATCGCGGACCATCCAAAGAACCATTT
>JAGLYY010000442.1 GCA_023131935.1 Spirochaetales bacterium
TGGTGTGGATCTGGTTTATTGTGTTTGTCCTTATCATAGGCGTATCCATGTTCCTGCGGTTTAAGCGGGGGAGGTGGGAGAAAATAAAGCTGATCGGAGAATAGCTACGTATAACTTTACTATACTACGATTCCTTGACATGTGCTGCTTCTCGTAGTATGTTCTCCTTCGGGGTGGTTCGTATGAACCTGAGAGTATACCCGTTGAACCTGCTCTGGGTAATGCCAGCGAAGGGAGCCGTTATGAAATTATTTCCCGTTATCTTCTACCGGTACTATCCAGGGCATAATTTATGTCAGGAGGTACTTTTTTATGCGTAAATTTTCGTTTCTTCTGTTGTCGGTATGTTTACCGTTTCTTGTTTTTGCCGGCGGGGCCAGGGAGAAGAAAGATATCCCCGATCTGGTTATCTATACGTATGATTCATTCGTATCAGAATGGGGTCCGGGTCCCCAGGTCCTTGCCCGTTTTGAGGAGGCAACAGGACTGAAGGTCCGGCTTGAATCAGCCGGCGATGCGGGACAGATCCTGGCCAGGGCAATCCTCGAGAAAAAAAATCCGAAGGCGGATATTGTCCTGGGACTGGACAATAATCTCCTCGCGGCTGCTCTGGACGCGGATATCCTTGAATCATTCTCCGCTGGTAACCTTGATAAAATCCCCGGGGAACTGATTTTCGATAAAACAGCCCATCTTACCCCTTACGACTACGGTTTCTTTTCCATTATCTATGACAGCCATCGAATTTCTGAACCTCCCGGAAACCTTGAGGACCTCACAAGAGAAGAGTACAGGAAATCAATTATTCTGATGGATCCAAGAACTTCGAGTCCCGGGTTCGGATTCCTTCTCTGGACTATTGTGGTATATGGTGATGATTATCTTGATTACTGGGAACGTCTGAAACCTTCCATTCTTACTATCACCGACGGTTGGGACTCAGGTTACGGTCTCTTCACCGAGGGTGAGGCACCGATGGTATTGAGCTATACCACAAGCCCTGCCTACCATGTGGAGTTTGAGGAAACCGACAGGTATCGGGCATTGATATTTGAAGAGGGGAATTATATGCAAATTGAAGGGGCCGGGATCCTCAAAGGAGCACGGAACAGGAAGAATGCCGAGCTCTTTCTCGAGTTCATGCTTTCCGAGGCCTTCCAGGAGGTGATCCCTCTGACAAACTTCATGTTTCCCGTCAATTCTGATACCTCCCTTCCGGCAAGCTTCGAGTATGCCCTTAAACCTGAGAAGATACTCCTGCTGGACGCGGAAGATATCAGGAAAAATCAGAATACCTGGATACAGAAGTGGGTAGAAACTATTTCACGGTAAGACCGGGATCGGGGGCAGGGGGTTCTATCTTCCTGCTCCTTCCCTTTCTTTTTCTGGTTACCGTCTTTTACTTCCCCCTTTCTCTCATACTGATCTATAGTTTTTCCGGCAGCAGCCTGTCCCGGTTCCTGGAGATACTCACATCCTCCTACTACCTGCGGGTAATTGGTTTTACCATTTTTCAGGCAGCCATCAGTACACTCTTTGCTGTTTTTCTTGCCCTTCCGGGGGCATATATAATGAGCCACTTCACCTTCCCTGGAAAGAAGGTGATTAAGGCGCTGACAACTATTCCCTTCGTCCTTCCTTCCATCCTTGTAGTTCTCGGTTTCGTTATTTTTTTTGGCAATAATGGAGTGCTAAACTCATTCCTAAAATCGATATTCAATCTGGATGAACCGCCGTTGAAGATACTCTATTCTTTGAAGGCAATCATTCTCGCCCATGGTTTTTACAATTTCCCCATCGCGATCCAGGTTATTTCCGGGGTCTGGGAGAAAATAGGCTCTGACATCCGGCTGGCGGCGGAAGGTCTGGGGGCAGGCAGGATCAGGGCCTTCCTGACTATTACCCTCCCTCAGCTGCTCCCCGGCATCATGACCGCGGCGGCACTCATTTTCCTCTTCTGTTTCATGAGTTTTGCGGTAATCCTTGTCCTTGGGGGAGGGCCTCAGTTCACTACCGTTGAGGTTGAGGTATACCGGTTAGCCAGGATTGGAGTTGATTTAGAGGGTGCCGGGGGATTGGCGATTATCAGTTCAGTCCTGTCCCTCCTCTTCCTCTATTTCTATCTCAGGCTGCAGGACCGCTATTCCTTTGCCGAGGAGATGCAGTTATCAGCCGCAAAGGTGAAACGATTCACCGCGTCCCCTCCGGTAGTACGGCTTCTATTAATACTCTATCTCCTGGTGATCCTGACTCTCATCATTGCCCCGCTCCTCTCTGTTGTTGCCAGGTCATTTACCGCACGGGTCAGGTGGTCAGGAATAACCTCATTCAGTCTGAAATCTTATGCGCAGGTATTTCAGGAGGGTAGTGTGAGCTTGCTGGCTATCTGGAACAGTGTCCGGTATGCCCTTGCAACGGTACTCATAGCTGTGCCCCTCGGAAGTTTCTCCGCCTATGTAATTGTTCGAAGCCGGGGAGAGTTTGTAAGAATCCTTGAATCACTTATTATGCTTCCTATGGGAATATCCTCGATAATTCTGGGCCTTGGGTATTTACGGTTATTGAATATCCTTCCCTGGGAAATAAAGGGAGGACGGCTGATCATCATCAGCGCTCATGCCGCTATCGCCTTTCCCTTCGTTCTCCGCTCTGTTAAGGCTGTGATGAAAAAGATTGATATGACCCTTGTGGACGCCGGGAGGAGTCTTGGAGCAACCCCCTTAAGGATTTTCCGAACGATAGAATTCCCCCTGTTGAAATCCGGCATTCTTACCGGGGGAGCCTTCGCGTTCGCGATATCCATGGGGGAGGTGCAGGCGACAATGATCCTCGCGGACCGGGAAGGGATCAACATTCCCATTGCCATGTACCGGTTTATCGGGGCTTATAATTTTTTCGCGGCCTGTGCGCTTGGAACTCTGCTCATGGTCCTCTGCTTCCTCGCTTTTCTGATGATTGAGCATTTTCGATACGGGAGCGAAATAAAGGAGAACTCGCGGAATGAGTCTGAAGTTTAAAGGGATAAAAAAGCAATTGGGGAATTTCTCCTTTGATGTTGATATCGAACTTGAGGGAGGAATGCTCATCAGTCTTCTTGGCCCCTCAGGTTGCGGAAAGACAACCGCGCTCCGTATCATTGCCGGGTTTCATCATCCCGATATGGGAAGAATCTATCTCGAAGGAGAGGATATTACCGATGTTCCCCCGAGAAGACGCAATATTGGACTGGTATTTCAGAACTATGCCCTTTTCCCCCACCTTTCTGCGGGTGAAAACATCGCCTACGGGCTAAGGACCAGGAAGTGGGGGAGAATTGCGATCCGAAAAAGAGTCGATGAGCTGCTGGAAACGGTCCAGCTCAAAGGGTACGGGAAGAGGAGGATCCAGGACCTTTCGGGTGGTGAACAACAGAGGGTTGCCCTCGCCAGAGCTCTTGCGCCGAAGCCCCGATTGCTCCTCCTCGATGAACCTTTGAGCGCCCTCGATGCCAAGCTGCGCAGGGAACTCCGCAGGGAGATCCGAATCCTCCAACAGGAACTTGGGATTACCACCATCTATGTAACCCATGATCAGGAAGAGGCCCTCGCGATTTCAGATCACGTGGTTTTGATGAGGGAGGGGAGGGTTGAACAGACAGGACGACCCGAGGAGCTCTATACCGATCCCGTTTCCCCATTTTCCGGAGGTTTCATCGGCATATCTAACTTGCTGCCTTTGTCATCTGAAGCCGAAGAGAGAAAGTGGATGTTCTTTCGTCCCGAGGATATCGGAACCGGGGAAGGGAGGATGTTTCGGGGTAAGATCCGGGAGATTGAGTTTTATGGAAGTTTCTATCAGGCCCTGGTAAAAACCTCCGAAGGCTTAATAAAGGTAAACTTTCCCACTAATCACCCGCACAAAGTATCAGATGAAATCACTTTTTCCGTACCTGAGGAAAACCTGAAGGTTTTGAAGTAGGAGATAATCAGACTTCACCTTATCAAATTATTATTGTACCTTTTCTAATATAGATTAACTAAAATCATGTCACTATATAAGGAGCAACAGACTCATGGTACAGAAAGAAGATGTCCTGAAGGCACTCGGGAATATCATAGATCCCGATTTACAAAAAGATATTGTATCCCTGGGATTCATTAAAAACCTTGAGGTAAAAGACACATCGGTCAGCTTTTCCATCGAGCTTACCACCCCCGCGTGCCCTCTGAAGAACCAGTTCAAAAAGCAAGCTGAGGAACTTGTGGGCAAACTACCGGGGGTTGAGAAGGTGGTTGTTGAAATGACCGCGGGAAAGACTCACCATCATCAGCTAAAGCCCCTGGCAGGTGTTGATAACATTATCGCCATTGCTTCTACAAAAGGGGGAGTTGGAAAATCGACGATCGCGGCGGCAATCGCTTCAGAAGTCGCGGGCAGGGGATACCGTGTCGGTCTTCTTGATGCCGATATTTTTGGCCCCTCTATGCCATCACTTTTTCATATTCATAGCCCCAGGATTGTGGAGTCTAACGGTAAATTGAAACCTGTCGAATTCGGAAACCTCAAGCTCATGTCCTTTGGCTTTCTCCTAGGTGATGCCCCTGCCATTATGAGGGGTCCCATGGTTTCAGGATATATTCAACAGCTTCTCCAGCAGGTTGATTGGGGCGAACTCGATTACCTGTTTATCGATATGCCCCCCGGGACAGGGGATACCCAGCTGACTATTTCTCAAACCATACAGCTTGATGGAGCGGTTATCGTTACCACCAGGTCAAATCTTTCTCTGGTTGATGTTGCCAGGGGAATCCTGATGTTTGA
>JAGLYY010000443.1 GCA_023131935.1 Spirochaetales bacterium
GATAAGAAACACTATATCTTCGGAGAAAAGAAGAGTGTCTTAAGCGACCGGTTCGGTCTCGATACCCTTGCCCATATCCCCCTTATTCCCGGCGCGTTTGATACTTTTGCCGAATACAGGACCCATGAAGTGATTCAGAATATGACCGACACCCTGATCCGGAAGATCGGCGCGGGCCGGATCCGGAAGAAGAACCCCCCCCGGGTGAATCTCGGGAAGGACCATATTGAGTTCCTCTGGCACGAGGGGGGAAAAACGACGATCGATTACCGCAGCCTTCGGGAAAGTTGCGGATGCGCCTATTGTGTTGATGAATACTCCGGAGAACAGTTACTGAATCCAAAAGAGATCCCCAATGATATTAGGGCCCTCGAGGTATTCCCCCTGGGGAACTACGCGGTTTCGGTGCAGTGGAGCGACGGACATACCTCCAGTATTTATCCTTATGCCAGGTTGAAGGAGCTGAACTACGTAAAGTAGCAGAAGGGGGATGAACTTCCCCCTTTTTTATTGACCTTTAATAAATCCCGTACTATTATTTCTTGAAATTTATGAGAATCCGATTGTCCCCGCCCCAGATTGCTTCGCTCTTATCTCTGCTCCTCCACCTTGTAGCGGTTGCTGTATATCTTCTCTCGGTTGCTCCCCTGCCAATTGGTGAAATCTTTACCTGGCACTTTTTTATTTTGATCAGCCTCTCTGCCCTTTGCTCTATCGCTATTGGGTTGTATCACCAGGTGGAATATCGGGTTTGGATGCTGCTGACCCAGTTTTTCCTCTTTTACCTGATAGGGTATCCTCAGGGCGAGAACCTTGGGGTGGAATTCCCTCTCTTGATAGCTCTTTGTGTTGAGAGTGCTTTTATTTTACCTTCATCCTGGAATGGAATAGTTTCCTTCTTATTTATTTGCGGTTTCATGATCTTCCAAGGGGAGACTACAGCCTTCAATACCCTTGTAAACGCACCGGAACCCGGACCTCTTCTTTCCTTTACCGCCGGGGCTATTACCATTGCTTTCTTCAGCCTCTGGATTCAAAAGATGATAACGGCGCGGAAAACCCTGGTAGAAAAGGTACAACGCCTCGATCTGGCCATCTCCCGGTTGAGTAACGCGAACCTTGGTTTCCAGACTTACGCGGACTCGGTAAAGAGCGAATCCGTCGTTTCAGAACGGCAAAGAGTTTCCCGGGAGATACATGATACCGTCGGTTATTCTCTCACAAATATTATGATGATGCTGGAGGCCGCTTCTTTTTTACTTGAGTCCGATCCGGCACGTGTAAACCGTCTCATTACCCAGTCCCGGGAGGAAGCTCAGGTATGTATTCAGGAAACCCGTTCCGTTATGCGGCAGCTGCGGAGTATGGAAGATGAAGAGGTAAAAGGGATAAGAGCAATCGCTCATCTTGCTGAAGCTTTCCAGAATGCTACGGGAATTCATATCTCTTTCGAGTTCACCAATGTTCCCGATACCCTCGGGGAGACCCTGGATCTTGTTCTATTTCGATTTGTCCAGGAGGGGCTTACAAATGCTTTCAAACACGGGATGGCAACCGGGATTTTTATTCACTTCTGGGAATACAACGGTTTAGTAAATGCGCAGATAAGAGATAATGGCTGCGGGATGGATGAGATTTCCGAGGGTATAGGCACCATGGGGATGAGAGAACGGATCGTGGAGGTAGGGGGCACTTTTACAAGAAAAAATGTGCCCGATGGATTTGAGATATCCGCTATAATACCTCTGATAGGAGAGAGCAATGGAGCGAACCCGGCTTCTGCTGGTTGATGATCAGGTACTCTTTGTAGAAAACCTGAAGACTGTCCTCGAAATTCAGGCCGACGACCTTGAAATTGTAGGGATCGCCTATGATGGGAAAGAGAGTATTGATCTTGTCGAGACCCTGATGCCGGACATCGTTCTGATGGATGTGAGGATGCCGGTGATGGATGGTGTGGAGGCAAACCGGATTATCCATCAGCGGTTTCCCTCCGTCAAGGTGATGATGCTTACGACTTTTGATGATGACGAATATGTATTTGAAGCGATGTCAGCGGGGGCAGTAGGATATATGCTAAAGGATATGCCCTCTGAGGACTTGGTTTCCTCAATCCGGGCCATCCGCCACGGGACAATACAGATAAGCCCCAAGGTGATGGCAAAGATTGTAGCTATGAAAAAGATAAAAACCGACGCGAACGAAACTCCATCGCATAGTTACGATTTATCAATACTAAGTCTTCGTGAGAGGGAGGTGCTGTACCTGTTGTGCCAGGGTCAGGAAAACATGGAGATTGCCGGTAAACTTTTCCTGGCTGAACAAACGGTAAAGAACCATATCAGTAAAATATATAATAAAATCGGGGTGCACGACCGGATCAACGCGATGAAATGGGCCCGTGGAGCCCATTTGTCTGAGGAGATCCCCTATTTAAAGGAAAAGTACCACTAATCGATAGTACTAAAACGGTACTAATATAACATTGTCCATTTTTCGTACTACCTATACAGTTATACAAACGACCCAAACAAAAGGAGAAGTTATGAAACAGGTGCTAAGACTATTTATTTCGATGTTGCTATTCACCGCGCTGGTATTACCGGTATTCGCAGGGGGAGACCAGGAGGGCGCTGCCGTTGATGAACCGGTGACAATCGAATTCTGGACCTCTCAGACTCAATCTGACCGGATCGCGACAATCCAGGTCCTCATCGATACATTTCAGGTGATGAACCCCAATATTACCATCAAACTGATCCCTGTCGATGAGAACGACATACCGACCAACATCAATACCGCGGCCGCGGCCGGTACGATGCCCGCTTTAATCGAGATCGCGGCTGAAAATGCCGTGGCTTTCGGTACGGAAGGTTTGCTGGATATCGATGCCGCCACCGGTTCTATCAATGAAATCGGAGCGGAGCGTTTCTACGCCGGTACACTGAAACTGAACGAAAGTACTAAAGCCGGTGAGTACTACGGAATGCCTTATCATGGCTGGGTACAGGGAATCTGGTATCGAGCTGACTGGTTTGAGGAAGCCGGCTTAAATCCCCCATCTACCTGGGAAGATATCGAGAAAGCAGCAGCATATTTCTACAAACCGAGTGAAAACAAGTATGGCATTCTTGTCGGGACTAAGGAAGAAACCTACGCGGAACAATGCTTCACCCAATTTGCCATGTCCAATGGCGCGGGACTCTTCGATAAGAATGGAAAACTCATATTCAATTCCCCCGAAATGAAAGAGGTAGTTGAATACTATGCCCGTCTCGCCAAGTACAATCCTCCGGGACCTCAGACGTGGCGTGCCCGTGACTATTACCTCCAGGGTAGAATGGCAATGTTTTTCTATTCCACCTACATCATGGATGATTTAGCACTGCAGGAAGATGCCGCCGGGTCCCTGACAGGTGAGAACTTTTCAGAACTTGCCGGCGCGGATTTTGATCCCGATCTCGTAGAGCATACACGGTTAGCGTCAACTATCAGCAATAGTCAGGACGCGGGATATGGTGTTGTGAATTCCTTGGCTTTTCCTGATCATGGTGACGCGCTTAAAACCGCCGCCGCGCAGAGGTTCGTCCGCTACCTTTACACTCCGAATGCCTATATCACCTGGCTGCATATGGCCCCCGGCGGCATGAACCCTGTTCTCGCGGAAATTGCCGGTAATGAACGGTTCCAGAATGACCCGAAGGGGCTTTTCCAGCATTACGGTAAAGAGAAGATGCAGGAAATTATCTCGGGGCTCAACAGCATTGAAACCTTCAGTATCGTCGAAGGAAACAGGATAGCCGCCGCGAGTATTATCTATTCCAAGATGGTTATTCCCCAGATGATTTACAAAATTACTCAGGAAGGGATGGGCATCGATCAGGCAATGGCCTGGGCTGAAGCAGAAATGGCAAAGCTCCAGTAACTGGATCTACTTTGGGAGTGGCCGGCTTTTTATAGCCGGCCCTCTTTCTATCAGGAGCCGTTATGATACAAACAGAAACAACCCTTGCCAGCAGGTTTACACTGCGGCAGAGGGAACAGATTTTCGGCTGGGCGCTGATACTTCCAGCGGTAGTCATTATACTTTCCATGATTCTCTATCCAATTATCTACAACATGTATCTGAGTTTCTTTGATGTGAATTTTCATGGCAAGAACACTTATCTCGGGCTGGAAAATCATAAGGAGGTTGCTTTAGATCCCTTCTTCTGGAAAGCCGTTGGAACGACAGTTCTTTATGTCGTTTTTACTACTGTTGGAACAACCCTACTAGGTTTGATTGTCGCTATGGCGATGAATAAGCGGTTTCCTCTCCGCTGGCTTGTGAGGAGTTTAATACTTTTTCCTTATGTCGCGCCGGTAATTTCAGTAGTTTTTGCCTGGCAGTTTCTTTTCGACCCGGTACAAGGGATAGTGATGGATCTGATGGTTGAAAAGCTTGGGATTTTTTCTGAGCGTTTTAATCTGATCGGGTCGCCTAAATCCGCTGTGTGGATTGCCGTAACCTTCAGTATATGGAAGAATTTTCCCTTTGCCTACCTGATGTTTCTCTCCAGGCTGCAGGCTATCGATAAGAATATGTATGAAGCGGCAGATATTGATGGCGCCAACGGGTGGGCGAAGTTCCGGTATATAACTCTGCCGGAGGTCTATTTTGTTATGGGCGCCCTGGTATTGCTCAGAATTATCTGGAACTTTAATAAGTTTGAGGAGATATATCTGCTGACAACGAATGTAAAGGTATTGTCAGTTTATACCTATTTTAAAGCTTTTATTGGGACCATGGAGATGGGACAGGGCTCCGCGCTCGTTGTTATTCAATTCCTTTTACTCATAGGTTTTATTCTGATTTACGTAAAGCGGGTACTAAAATGGTAGAGAAAAAAAGCTGGCCGAAAAGAATCGGATTTCTTATATTAATCCTGGGTATTGTTGGGTTTACTACAATTCCCTTTGTGCAAATGATTTCCATATCCCTGAAACATCAATGGGACTGGGGAAACCCCTCTTTCATTCCCAAAATGATCAACCTTGATGCCTATAAAGAACTACTGAATATAGGCCAGAGTGAGAAAAACGTTCCCGAGTCCATCAGAGCGCTCCTGGAAGAGACCCCGGACATGACACGGGAACAACGGAAAACTATCCTCGATAAGTACCAGGATACCGGAAGTGTTTTTCCCTTCCTGACATTCTTCAGGAATTCTCTGTTATTGTCCTTCTGTGCGGCAACGATATCGGTTGCTTTTG
>JAGLYY010000444.1 GCA_023131935.1 Spirochaetales bacterium
TCACCAAATACACACTGATATCCCTCATTTATAAAAGAGGAGATCATGCCATGCCTTGACAGGCCCTCAACCAGGAATACTTTTTTTTCACGAATCACTCCCTTGAGGTTCTCATGCACAAATTTCATTACCCTGGACTCAAGATGTTTTTGAAGCCCGCTTCCATCGGTGCATGGAGTTATATGTACATTCTTAACCATCTTCAATCCCGCATGAAGGGGATAACTCTTCCATGGAAGATTAATGTGGAGGGCGAATCCGCCGACACCAAGGGCATCAACTTTTCCATCCAGCTCTTCAAATTTGTGCCGGGCCGCAACCGCGTCGCCGTCCGTGCTTATTCTCTTAAGG
The DNA here is from genome assembly GCA_023131935.1 of Spirochaetales bacterium. GTDB lineage: Bacteria > Spirochaetota > Spirochaetia > JAGLYY01 > JAGLYY01 > JAGLYY01. Next base: position 352 of record JAGLYY010000444.1, read on the forward strand.
TTAACAAGGTTGCCGAGAAGTTCGACCTGGACCTCTTTGTTTCTTTCTGATGATCCAATACTCACACTCACCGCTGTTTTCATCTTCAACTCCGTCTAAAAAACTATGTGATTATATCCGGTGATTTGGATAAATGCAATTTCAGTTGTATAATCACAACATGACCCTAAAAGACAAGATGAAAATCTGGCTCAGTGTTTTGTACTTTATCTTTTCACAGATCATTGGTTTTCTCCTGAGCAATTTTATTCAAGCGGCTTACCCAGAGAGGCTGATAGTCCCGGACCTCCTTTTCGATCTGGTGCCTGAGATTCTTTGGTTTGAATATTTTTCAGAACCCCTGATATTTGGCTCTATCGGGATTCTTCTCTATTACGTTTTTTCCCCCGACAGGAAAAATATCCCCTTCCATTTCACAGCAGTAGGGTCTGTTTATCTTCTTCGCGCGCTACTAATGGTGCTTACTCCCCTGGGCAGACCAACGGGAAACGATACATCCTTCGGTATTCTCAAGGTGGTTGGCTTCATGCAGCATGGCATGTTTCCCTCGGGCCATGTGGCGCTATCTTTTCTCGTCTTCCTGGTCATCTCCAAAAAAACTCACAAATCTTTACGTATTATCGCGGGAGTTCTCTGTTTTTTTCAGATTATCGTTCTCATTCCCTCCCGCGGTCACTACTCCATAGATATCGCCGGAGGCCTCTTCGTGAGCTGGACAGTCTGGTCGATTCTCACATACACAAAAGCGGGCAGGCGGCTTCGGGCAGACTAACTGGTTTTCTGTTTAACCCTTCACGGAACTGTATTTCGCGAACAACCGAATAAAAGAGCATGTATTATTAACGGCGGCCTAACATAGAGGAAGAATCATATTATGATATGAATATTTTCATTCTCCACAACAATTTTTATACTTTTTCCCACTCCCGCATGGGCAGGGCTCATTGCGTCCGACTTTCTTTTCGGTTATCTTTGGTTTTGGTGTATTCAATAACCTTTCTAAATCGGCGATATCCTCTGGTTTATCCGGTTTCAATTCAATTTTGAATTTCCATCCATTTTCTTCAAATATTGATGTCACTTCTTTAAATCTTTCCTCTGTTTGGACATTAACAACAGCGGGATTTTTATCAGTACCGAGTTTTGCTGTTTTTTTCCCATCGTAGATTTTTATCTCATCTAAACCTTTATAAGTTTTTCCCATATCTTCCCCCTATATAGATTATTGAATATACCTTCTGCACTACGTATTGTATCACAAGTTCCGCCTTACAAACAATAGACTAATTTCTCCTGAAAACGTGAAAAAAGGGGCGTAATGTAGATCAAATAAGAATATTGAATAAACCTCTTTTGTGTTGATAGACGCTCACACGAAAGGTATACTAACTGTCTGTATGGAGAACAAAAATGAGGAGTTACAAGATTATGAAAAGAATCGCGCTATTATCACTACTGTTTTTAATCGGTATGACCGCCTTCTCACAAGAAACATCCGAAAGCTTGTTCGAAAAGACGGGAATTATTTTCGGTTTCCAAAATTTACTGACCCCCCAGGATTTTGAGGATGGTTACCAGACCGGTGTGGGTGTGAAAGCCTGGCTCAGTGACTCCAGCGCTCTTCGCGTGTTGCTTCGTTTTCAATTGATACCCACAACAGATCCAAGCACCTCTCATTTTGGTCTCGGCGCCGCTTACGAACACCATTTCGTTCAGGGAACGGTAAGTCCCTACCTGGGCGCTTTCGTGGGAACCTCTGTTGTTACTGATGGCGGAGGGAGTACTGTCGATCTCTATTTTGGAGGACTTTTTGGCGGGGAAATGAAACTTTTCGATTACCTGAACATCTTTGGCGAGTACAATCTCATTTTCACGGTCAATGATGATGGATTCGGCATCGATTTTGGCACAGGAAATAACGCTCATTTTGGTTTCATCCTGTATTTTTAAAATCACTATTCTATCGCCATAACAAGATTTTTTCATTATACTAACCGGAAAAGCGGAGA
>JAGLYY010000445.1 GCA_023131935.1 Spirochaetales bacterium
GTTGTTCTGGTAATCATGGATGGTGTTGGATATGGTAAGTATGAGGAAGGCGACGCCTTCCATGCTGCCCTTACCCCGAATCTGGATAGAATCACAAAGGAAAACCCCTCTATTACATTGAAAGCCCATGGAAGAGCGGTAGGCCTTCCTTCCGATGGAGATATGGGTAACTCCGAAGTAGGGCACAATGCCATCGGATGCGGCAGGGTTTTTGATCAAGGCGCAAAATTGGTATCCAATTCAATCAATACCGGTACCATGTTTCGGGGGGATGTCTGGAAGAAACTGATTTCCAATGTGAAAGAGAAAAAGAGTACCCTTCATCTTCTCGGTCTTTTTTCTGATGGCAATGTACATTCTCACATGGACCATATCAAAGCGATGCTGGAAGAGGCCGGTAAATCCGGTGTAACCCGTGCAAGAATACATATTTTACTTGACGGCCGGGATGTAGGTGAAACTTCCGCTCTGGAATATATTGATCCTTTTGAGGATTTCCTCGACAGTCTTAACAGTACTGGTGTGGATTTCCGGATAGCCTCCGGCGGCGGGCGCATGGTTATTACCATGGATCGATATGGGGCCCATTGGGCAATGGTAGAGAAGGGGTGGCATACCCACGTTCTTGGGGAGGGTCGTCATTTCACTTCGGCTCGCGAAGCGGTAGAAACCCTCAGAAAGGAGACGGGTGCCATCGACCAGGACCTTCCCCCTTTCATTATCGCCGAGAACGGTACACCGGTAGGAACAATCGAAGACGGCGATTCGGTTATCTATTTTAATTTCAGAGGGGACCGTGCCCTGGAGATTACGGCCGCTTTTGAAAACGATGAATTCGATAAGTTTGACCGCAAACGACGTCCCGATGTGGAGTACGCTGGGATGATGGAATATGACGGTGATCTGAAGGTACCTGCCCAGTATCTGGTGTCGCCGCCTGCTATCGATAAAACTATGGGAGAATACCTTGTTGCTTCCGGGGTAAAACAGTTTGCCATCAGCGAAACCCAGAAGTACGGCCATGTTACCTACTTTTTCAACGGGAACAGGAGCGGAAAGTTCAGCGAAGAGCTGGAAGACTACCGGGAAATATTCTCCGATGTTGTCCCTTTCGAGCAGCGTCCCTGGATGAAATCCGCGGAGATCACTGATGAAGTTATTATAGCGATTAAATCGGGAAAATATGATTTTATCCGCCTCAATTATCCAAATGGCGACATGGTAGGACATACCGGGATTTACCCGGCAGTTGTTACCTCCATGGAATGCCTGGATATCGCAATCGGCAGGCTGGAAAAGACAGTAAAAGAGACCGGCAGTATTATGATTTTGACCGCCGACCATGGAAACGCCGACGATATGTATGAACACAATAAAAAGACCGGCGATGTTGTTATTAAGGAAAACGGTCAGCCAAAGGCGAAGACCTCTCACTCCTTAAACCCGGTCCCCTGTATCATTTTGGACCCGGAATATAAAGGGGAGTACGATAAAACCCTGCATGAGGGGCTTGGAATCAGCGCTCTTGCCGCGACATCGATGCATCTTATGGGATTCATACCACCGGAAGATTACGACGACAGTGTGCTTGGAATGACTTAATCCGGAACTCCTGTTTGATGTTCGAGGATTTTACCCCCTCTCGGTGATACCGCGAGGGGCTCAATAATTCTCATTCTTAAGATTCTCTCTGCTGTTGCGTGGGAAATCCGAAACGTTCCCGGCAGGCCTTCCGGAAGGCTGGAGGAGTGATCCCGAGGATCTTCGCGGGCAGGAGTTCAGGCGTTATCGCGTTTGTTTGTCCTTGAGCACAGATAGTCATTACAGCATTAGACAGTTCCCTGACATTTCCCGGCCAGGGGTACTCCAGGATCAGCTTTAGCGTCTCTTCCGCTATACCCTTGTTCTCACGATACTTTCGATTCCAATCATCCACAAACTCTCCGACAAGAAGGGGGATATCATCCTTCCGTTCCCTTAAGGGGGGTATTTCGACGATGAACTGCTGAAGCCGTTCAAAGAGATCAGACCTGAAAATGCCCTCCTTCATAAGCTCTTCCAGGTTTCGGTTCGTTGCCGCAATAATCCGGACATCAACTTCAATTTCACCGTCTGCTCCCACAGGTAGTACGGTCCTGTTTTCAAGGACACGCAGCAGCTTCGGCTGAATCTCCTTCGGGAGATCACCAATCTCATCAAGGAAGATCGTGCCGCCATCTGCTGTACGGAAATGGCCGAGGCGGTTTTGATCAGCCCCGGTGAAAGGGCCCTTCTTATGACCAAAGAATTCGCTCTCCGCAAGTGAAGGGGAAACCGAGGCGCAATTTATTGGTATAAAAGGTTTGTCACGGCGCTTACTTTTTTCATGGATCGATCGGGCGAAGACCTCTTTACCTGTTCCCGTCTCCCCGCTGAGGAGTACAGACAGATCATACTGGGCAACCTTCATGGCCTTCTCTAAGGAATCCAGAAAAACCGGTGATTTCCCAACGATTTTTGTCTTCAAGTCGGGCTGAATCCATTCCTCGATCCGCGTCTCCGGGCTAATCGATTCAACGCGGTTTATTCTTTTACTGGAAACTCCTGCGCCCGGCAGATTGGTTTCCTTAAGATCCACCTCGCGAACCTTGTACACACCACCGGCAAACCGTGGGGGGATACCCTGGAGCAGTTTCGCGTCAAGGGCGCCTGAAAGGACCATGAGGAACCAACCGGTCTGCATCTGAGGAGTACCAGGATCGAGCAGGACTGATATTTCCGGTTTCCTATGCCCATAACGATTCAGAATCATATTTACACTTCGCTGGAGCTTTTCGTAAATCTCTTCATAATCAATGACTGATTCAAGATCTAACCGGATAAAAGAGTAAGAAGCACCCTCTTCTTCCTTTGTAATGTCCTCAACGGCTTTCGCCCTTTCGTAATACTCAGACCCTGTGCAAAACAGGAATACCCGGTTGTAGCGGCGTTCCGAGAGAAGGGAGAGGACCGGTCCCGACTCTTCTCCCGAGTATGGGTCACGGTTTCCGACGAAAGATAACAGAATTTGTTCCCTCACTATCTGTACCCCTTTGCGGTATATATCATCTATTTCCCATTGTAAGACAGCATTCATAACTCTTCCATATAAATATCATCGCAGGAACCATACCAAGTGCAAGAATCCAATAAAAAGCGTCATTCAACGTGAAAACCAGCACTATCGGGACTTGTGATAGGGAAGATTAACCTGGTTTCGTAACCTGAGTTCCCACTCACTTAACTCTGGTAAAAAAAAATGCACTTACTACGAAAGAAAGCCACCACCTTTGAGCTTGAGTATGAACCGGAAAATATCACCATACTGGTCCCTAGAAATGTAGAAATAGACAGGGTAGGTGAGTACTTAAGTCAGCATGACATTGTTACAACAAGGATTTCGGGAAAAGATTTCTCTTTTTCTGAAACAGGCTCGGTACGTCTTTCAACACTCCACGCAAGCAAAGGACTCGATTTCCCCGTGGTGATGATGTACCTTCCCTACCTAAACAGGAAACCGCTTTATGATGAAGAAAGCACTGAAAAACTGTTGCGCAACCTCGTATACGTGGGGATGACCCGGCGATGGACAACCTGAACCTGTTTGTGGTGGAACAGGACGACGCGGTTTTAAGTGATTTGGTTGATAGTTTTTCCTGATGGTTATTGCCCGTACAGGGGAAGTGTAAATCATGCAACATACTTCCAATACAGCAGTTCTCATTATGGCCCACTTGACTTGTCTGCTTCGACCGGTTCCCGCGAAGATCTCCAGGAAAAGGGGAAGGTTTCGC
>JAGLYY010000446.1 GCA_023131935.1 Spirochaetales bacterium
TCGAAACCGGTTTCTGGAAAGACTTAGTCAATACACCACTATCTATGATCAACAACGGCATTTGTAGTTTTTCATTATTCAATTCTTCTGCCATTCGATTCAACCTCCATTAATTTTTTTTCTTGCTCGATTCCAGCAATTTCTGGAGCTTTTTCCGCATCTTGAACCACTGGAACAGCTCTATGATTTTGGGCTTGACTCTGTTTGCGAAAGTGCCGCAGGGATCATCCTTCCTGCCTTTGAGCCTATTGTGCAGGGCTTTGAGTTCAGAGTTTGAGAATATCCTGGATTGCCTCATTTTGGTCACGCATTGGGTTCTTACAAATATGAAAGTATCGCTTATATTTATGTTTTTGGGGTTTGGAGAGGGCACATCAGCGCATATCAAGGCTTTGACATTTTGATATGTTTTTGATATCAGAAGCATATCAAAAGAGTTGGGAGAGCAAGAAGACGTTAAGGCTAAAAATTGCTATATGTTGAGCAAATACCGGTAAGAAAGGAAAGCAGAAATGGGAAAAAAAGATTGGAACTATATGCCATTAATCATCGCCCTTGTTTCTGTATTTGGCATCGCGATAGGTGCAAGCTTATCTTATATTGCTACAACAAAAACACAGGAAAAGAGTCAGTTACACAAGCAACGTGCTGATACATATGTTGATTTCATCGAAGCCGCTACAAGATTGAACAAACTTGAAGCCTTGTTAGAGAGCAATCAGAAAGAACTTAAATACCTACAAGAAGTCAATGAATTGCCGAAACCAGAATTAATAAAAGCAATAGAGGATTTAAAGTATGAGGTGGCATTAGTTGAAGTACTTAAAGCCACAGCAAGGTTTCGTGTTGCGCTCTCCGGAAGCCCAAATCTGCTCCAAATGATGATTCAACACGAAGTGCATTCTGAATATTCAAACAAAAGCAAGGAACAAGTTGGCATCGAATTATTTAAAGCTATGCGAGCTGACTTATTTTCTCATAAGAAGGAGAAGGAGACTGACAGATTAATTTGTGAGATTCTTTATCCTTCAAAAGTAATTAATAAACCAGAGAAACTTGGTTCTCTTTGGGTTTCAGCCGTAAGAGAGGAGAATTTACCCGAGCTAATTCGTATGTCAAAGTTGCCATTCTACTTTAGAAATAGGATTTTTGAAAATGCAGATGAGCTCCGCTCACAGTATCGCGACCTCCTTTCAAAAAAGGATGAACTGGATATAAAGAACGCAAAATACAAGTACACTAAAAGAATAAAAGATATCGAGATTGGAGATGAGAATACAGAACTTAAAAGCGCGATTTCCTCTCTCAATCTCAAAGAGGACGAATGGTTGGTAGTGGCTGAATTTAAACGCCCTATAAAACACCGGATGTTTTTTCTTACTCAGAAAGAAAACGGGCGATTCAAACTCGTTGGTATAACCTTAAAAATTTTACAAAAGGAGAAAGAGGAAGAGATTGACGGAACGGGATTGTGGTAATATTCCATTTCCTTCACAAGCCGTTACTGGGCCAAGCGAACTTGTTTTTTCTTACTCAGAAGGAATATCCGGGTTTCAAACTCGTTGGTATAGCATTAAAAAATTTACAAGCTGATTAGAGGCTGAGCTTGTTCCGGTTTTCGATTTTTTTTATCGGATGCCGTTTTCGTAGAATTCCTTGAGGTGTTTGTTTTCCTGCGGGATATCCTGTTTGGATTCACGGCGCACGCTTACTCAGCCTCCTTCAATCCTTTCTGAATTGCTGTATATCTTCACCATCATAGTATCCTTAAGGGTTTGACGTTTTGGTATGTTTTTGATATTTTAAATTTTGCCGGCACTTGAATACCAATATTTTACCAGAAACCCTAACAGCACGTCGGGTTATCAAGATGAAATGGGTTTTGAAAATATTCCTTTTGCTTTTCCCACTGTTCTTCGTTGTTGGTTTTTTTACAGGATACCAACATGCAAATAGTCCAAAGACGCTGACCAGCGTGGCTTTAAGTCATATAAAGCCATACGAGGATGAGAAAAATAAAAAGTTTTTTCTCATTTACGAATGTCAAGGCAAATCATTGTTTAAATATGATGTTGATTCCAATAAAGTTGAGATAATATCTTCTGTTTTGGGATTGATGGCGATAGAGATGTTAAAGCCTGCGTTCTCGATTTCTTCCAGTGAGGTGGCTTTTGGTATGATTACGACTGCCACCGCCATGGGGTATTCTGCGAAAGATGTTATTAATTATTTGAATAAACATAAGCTGTTATCGAAGGCTCAAAAAACAACATCAGGACTAAAATCAAGAATCTCAAGAGAAATAGTGAGAGTCATTGTCCCAGTTGTTAGTATTGTCTCTGGATATTGGTTTGGTCGTTGGGTCGCTATTAAAACTGGCCCTGGTTGTGATTCAAGTAAAGTTTGCAAGATAATGGGGAAGCATAAATTTTGGAAAGAACATGAGCTGTTAATATGGTTTGCAAGATGGCAAACTTGTTCAAACCTGTTGGGTAGGAAGGAGTATGATTCTATTAAAAAAAAGTATCAGCCTGAGCTTGAAAGGTTGAAGACAGAGAGATTAAAAGTTAAGGATTATTCATCGGAGGACTTCATAGTTTTAGCAGATTTTGAGAAATCTATCCTGAATCGATAAGACGTGTCCATGAGCCTCAATGATTTAATTGAATTTATCGTTTCCTGAAATATTGCAGATATCATTTTTATTGTCCAACCTCATCTAATTCTTCATCATAGCGCCTGAAACTGCCTTCCTGGGTTTCAGGCGTTTTGTTTTGTGATTGTGTGATGGCTGTCTGAGGCACTTTGTCCTGCATCATTAGCCTGATGGGTTCTGCCACTGTCTCGTTCGTGTTTGGGTTTGGCGAACAGTTCCTGGGGGTCTTGCAGGAGTTCAATGGCTCTGGCGATTGGATGCCAGTAGCGGTTCCAGGTCTGGACAAAGGGGGACGTGGACAAAGGGGGACATCCTATAATCCTTCTGTCAAGCATAAAGTGTGCGTTTTTAATAAACGAATTAATTCAACAAGATAGGAGAGCGGCTAATTTCTGGACGCACTTCTCCTTATAGCTTATTAAAAAAATTTTCGGCGAATCTCCCA
>JAGLYY010000447.1 GCA_023131935.1 Spirochaetales bacterium
GTTGGTTAAATGCGAGTACTGACCCTTTGCTTTTCCTTTGGATGCGGCTTTGCTGCTCTATGGCATGGGAAAGACGAAGTCGTTCGTAGCTGTGCTTTGCGGCCATACCACGTGCAATTCCGGTTCGTCGGATATGACCTGCCATTGCACGACAAGCATATCCTGTAGTTCCTGTATACCGGTATCCTTATCAACTCCATAGTTGCCGAAACAGGATTGGAATTTTAGTTTTTTTATGGCATTGCGGACTTTTTTCTTTTTTGTGCTTTGTGCATTTTCCATAGCCTTTGCCAGAGCCAGGATTGCCTGCCCGCCAGACCCAGCCTGATATGATGGTTCTATATCGCCGTATTTTGATTTAATAAGTTCTAAGCCTTCATCATGTGAAGGACCGACCCAATTCAGCCCATCGGAAACATTTGTAATATTTTCTTTAAAAATTTCAAGGGTGGGAAGCCAGGTGAATACAGAGGTTGTTACTCCTTCGGCGTAACTTTCCGTACATCCAGCATCCGCCTGGGCAACATCGCAAAAAAACGTTGGAATACCAGGGGCAATAAGCAATGCAAGCGCGGCGGGAGTGTATTCCTTGCTGTCCAGGAGTTGAGCAAAAGCGATTCCATCTGTATCGTGCCCCCCACCAATTATTACAATACTGTCACTATCACTGTTATTTAATTCAATACTGACTAAAAGCTCATTGACGAAAGTATCCATGTCCCCTCCGACGGTAAGCAAATCTCCACCTTCAAAGGGATAGGAAGAATCGAAAAAGGTGTTAAAATTAGTATCCGCATCCACCAACTCTTTTGTGGCGTCATGTACCGAAGTACTAAATATGTCGGTTTCAAATGCGAGAGCAGTATTTAGTGTTATCCCTAAAGTTGAAGCCTTTTCGGAAAGCATGGCCACCAATTCTTTATAATATCTGCTTGCCGGTGGGCATACCTGTACGCGCCAGCCGGAAGGGTTTTCATACAGACTATCGCTCGCGCCGAAAGGAGCGACTAATAAAATTTTTCTTTCCTCGGAAATTTCCGCGGCAACTTGCGTTGCGCTTGAACTATACGGGCCGATAAGAAAATCTACCTTATTGGAGCCTTTCGCTCAAGAGGAGTATATTTGCTCTACATTATCATTACTTGAGGAATCGTCATATATTTCAAGATTAAACTTCAATCTTTTCTTTCCTATTTTGAAGCCGGGGTTATCATCATTGTTAATCCAGTCAACCATGGCCAGCATACCATACAAGCCATTTAAACTTGGTGATCTCCTCGACCCTGAAAAGGATGCAGAGACTCCGATACGAACATATTTGACATCACTGGAATCGGCATTTGCAACCTTGGCATGCACGTCTATTGACAAGAGTAACGTTGCAAAAATGATTGCCAATCCGCACAATAGCCAAGCGGGTGATAGTACTTTTGAATTACGATTGCCTATAGATTTATTTGTGCTTCTCATGTATTACTCTTTCAGCTATTATTAGAAAAAATGGATCATCTCATAGATAAGAATTTGCTTTCTGAGTAGTAAACAATGGCATAATGCGGGTTGTGTGTCAAGTCCAAAATGGACACTTCATATTGTGGAAGCTTGAGAATGGCGGCGGGCTGCAAATAAAGGAGAGTCTTTGACACGAAGAAATATGAGATTACACGAACCAACTTGGCAAAAAAGGCAAGTTCTTACGCATTTTTGGCGCACCAATTTTGTATCACTCGTGTGCTGAACTTAAGGTCTATTGAAGCCAGTAATCTGTTTGAGGAATCTGGCTTTAGGCGTACATTAGTTTATAAGTTACTGTTAAGCTTTTAACGAGTAATTGTGGCGTATAACCAATTGCTCTCCGCGTTTAACCGGTAAACTGACTGCGGGTTTCGAAATCTTCAGAAACAGAGCAAACTACGAGCCGCAACCGTCTTTTTAGATTTCCCGC
>JAGLYY010000448.1 GCA_023131935.1 Spirochaetales bacterium
AGAGGGATCGAAGGTTTTGAAATGTACTCTACTTTATGGATCAAGCCGCAATCAATAAGCCAGGATAAACCATGTTCATATTCCCTGGCCCTTGCTCCGGTTTTTACCAATCCGTATATAAATTTCTTTCGCTCCTTTGCCAACTGGGAAGGGATAGAATTCCATAATAGCCTTATTCGCGGAACAACCCTTGGCGGAGCATGTTTTGAAAAATCCTGTTCATAAGCAGCAAGAATATTATTATGAATAGATCTTACCTCGCTATAGTCTAAACGCTCAGCAAAAGCCGCGACAGCTTCAGGCATTCCTCCAACAAAATAATATTGCTTCAAAGAATCGATATATTTCATCTTGAAAGTGGAAATAAGGTTATTATCCTGCTGTTCAAGGAGTTGTATTAACTCTTTATGATCTGTAGCCAGTAAAAACTCTGTAAAATTCAGAGGATAAAGATCCAGAAATTGTACCTTTCCTACAGGGAACGAAGTTCCCGGATGCAAAGCTACACCCAACAAGGAACCTGCTGCAATGATATGGTATTCAGGAGCGTTCTCATAAAAGTATTTAAGAGAAGTCAGTGCCCTTGGCACTTCCTGGATCTCGTCAAAAACAAGTAAGGTATTATAAGGTTCTATTGTTTCTCTTGATTCTATCTGTAAGGCGGCAATTATTCTGGGTATATCAAAATCACCATTGAACAATTGTTTCATCCTTTCATTATTTTCAAAATTGATATAAGCATACTTAGGGTATTGAGTCTCTCCAAACTTTTTCATAAGCCAGGTTTTTCCCACCTGCCTGGCTCCACGGATAATTAAAGGTTTCCTGGTATCGGAGTGCTTCCATAAGATAAGATCATTAAGTGCGTCTCTAAACATATCCATACCTCTTCGTCATAATGAAGCATATATCAGAAAATCACATAAGTCAAAGGACTTTCTGACATTCCATCACATAAGTCAAAGGACTTTTTGGCATTTCATCACATCTAACAATGAATCTCCCATTGCTGGTTCACTGCACCTGAAACTGAATGGTACTGCTCCCTCCATCACCCTCGGCCTCCACCGTGTAGGTCCCATGGACAATCGGTAATAAGAACTGCAGGGGAGAGGTCCCTTCAGCCATGAGAGCACCGTTTACCCGCAGTCTGATTGTGTCTCCCGGGTGGGACAGTGCCTCGACCCGTACAGCCTGGTCCTCCGCCGGGATTGTCGGGTCAAAGTAGAAGAAAGCGTTGCGGGACGGATGGGTAATTTCTGGAGCATTCGCTCGCTGTTGCCCATCTCCTGCTGTTTCGTTTTGCTGGTGGTAGTACATCTGGTGGTCTGCCCATCCCTGGAATTCCTGGGGGTAATGCACTGGTCCTCCGGGATACCGGTGATAGGTGCAGTTGCCGGGTTCGCTGCCGATGGGGAAGATTTCCCAGAGAGAACTGAAACAGGCATCTGTTGCCCGCTGCCCCGATAGTGGGCATATTTTTACCCGGTGGGTCCCCTGGACCTCGGCAAATTCCTCTGAACTGTCGGTAAAAAGGGAAAGCATTTCTATTACCACCGCTGCCGGCAGGGAACTCCCGGGTGCCCCAATCACCGTATCGCCTGAATAATTTCCCATCCAGATTCCAATAGTATATTGAGGAGTTGCCCCAAGAGCCCAGATGTTTTGAAACTGGTTCGAGGTCCCTGTTTTAAACATACCGGTAAAGGGGCTGTTCAGGATGCTCCTGCTCCCGAACCCCGTGACCCTGCCGATATCATCTGAAAGAATATCTCTTATCATCCCCGCGACCTGAGGCGGATACACCTGGTTTTGCGCCTGCCCTGAGGGGTCTGCCGCTTCATAGTTATCAGGAGGCCTGTTTCTTTCTTCCCCTTGCCAGGTGAGGTCGAGAAAGAGCCCATCCCTTGGAAACAGGGAAAATCCCCTGACAAGTTCCATCAGGGTAACTTCCGCGTTTCCCAGGGCAAGCCCGAGACCGACAGAGTTTTGCTGGTCCTGTAGGGAGGAAAATCCCAGTTCCAATAACCTGTCTTCGAAATTACGCACACCAACCCGCTCAAGGGTGTAAACCGCGGGAATATTTAATGAGGAGGCGAGGGCTGTCCTCAATCGGACCGGACCGTTATATCTTCTGTTGAAATTTTGAGGGATGTAAATCTCCTGTCCCCCGAAAAAACTGGGAATATCGGGAAGAATCGTTGCCGGGGTCATTCCCATTTCAAGGGCAAGGGCGTAAAGGAAGGGTTTTATCGTTGATCCCGGTTGATTCCGGACCTGAACGCCGTCAATCATGCCGCTTGATAATTCGTTAAAGAAATCCACCGATCCACAGTAAGCAAGAATTTGTCCTGTCCTGTTATCGATCATTAATCCCGAGCCATTTGATATCCTGTACCGCTCTGCTCCCGAAATCCGGGCGCTCAAAGCCCTTTCCAGGGCATGTTGTTTTTCCAGGTCCAAACTGGTGGTAAGGGGAAGCCCGTTTGCTTTTGCCGATGGATCAATCCGTTTATCTATGTATTGGATGAAGTGGGGCGCTTCGAAGGGCCACGGGTATCCTCCGCTTCGGGAAGCCGCGTTCCGTGCCGCAATCCGGATCGCTTTCTCCCCGACAGGAATACCAATCCTCTGAAAGAGGGTAATGGCGGCATCTGCTGTCTCTTCGGGGGCTGTAACGGGATTATAGTACGCGGGCCGTCTTGGAATTACCGCGAGGAGCAGGATTTCAGGGAGGGACAATTCGTCAAGCTCAGCTCCGAAGAACTCCTTTGCGGCGGTTGTGACCCCGAATGCCCGATGACCGAAGGGGATACTGTTCAGCCACAATTCAAGGATCTCTTTTTTAGACAGCAGCGCTTCCAGTCTGATGGCGGTTATGGCTTCGCCGATCTTTCCAGCGATTCCCGGAGGGTGGGGACGGATAATCCGGGCGAGCTGCATCGAGATTGTGGATGCCCCGGTGACGACCCTCCCCTCCGACAAGTTGAGAAAAAGGGAACGCGTTATTGCGGCCGGATCGATTCCGAAGTGCAGGAAGAACCGTTCATCTTCACTCGCGCGGAAAATATCAGCTATAAACTCAGGCATTTCATGAAGGGGGGTAAACTCCCTCCTGCTTCCATCTTCGAGAGAGAGAATTTGAAGCAGCTGCCCCTGCCTGTCGAGGATGTGCAGGCTGTAAGGCCGACCCAGAAAAACATCGAGGGGGGCAAAGGGGAGGATTCCTCCCAGCAGCCTGAGGGTCAGAAGGAATCCTAACGCGATCAATGGGGGCAGGGTTTTCATATCACCTGATAACGTACAGGATCCCCGCGGTCCTTCCGAACACTTCAGGCTCATACATACATTCGGCAATTGCCGGCGGAGTCGGAAATAACCCGGGGATTACGGCCCGAAAGAGAAAATCTATTGTCTGACTGCCGGGGTAGAAGGAATCGAAGAAATACTGCACTTCGTTATCATAGATCCTCATGACCGGTTCTATGGGAAACAGGAAAATTCCGAAGGGGGAAATATGAGCGTATCCCTCTCCAACATAGGTTTCCTCCTCTCCCCAGGAAAGTTCTCGCTGCCATTGCCGGGACCGTACTCCATCAGCGTCCGCGTAACTGCCGGTGGTTTTGAAGGAGGCGTCGAGGATATCAGCCCCCGACGGTACCGGTATCCGCAGAACCACCTGTGTCCGGCTCTTTGAGGTAGATATATGCATCCGCATCCGGTAGGTAGTCCCGGCTGTGAGTTCATCTTCGGCAATGCGGTTTCCATCAAGATCCAATATCTCGCCGAAGAGAGAGAACCCTTCGTCCCGCGCGGGAACGATCTCCGAAGGTAGGGAATAACGGAAGGTCGCGTTGTAGTAAACCGTCCCCCTGCCGTTTTTGTAAAACGAGAGGGGCAGCAGGGCGTTTCTCGGAAGATCAGCGAGAGGGGATTCCCCGAGGGGAAGCTCGATAGTTACCATATCCGGAAGGGGACCCGCGAAGGAGCCTTCATGAAGATTTACTTCATCCAGGAGAACAGTAACGTCGAGATCGGTTTCCTCAGCCGCCTCCTCACTCATTACATTGGCATAGGCGATTACCGCCCATGCGGTATCGGAGGTATTTACCCAGTAACCGTTCTTTTCCTGGGCATCCAGAGTGTTGAGGATTTTCCTATTCATCTCTGAGTCAGGATCGAGGTTCCGGTACACCAGGGAGAGGAGAGAAAGCCGCTCTACACTTGAATCAAAGTAGTGCTGCCGTTCGTAGGTCTCAACGAAATCGATACTTCGGGTCCCGATTTTGATAAAATTCTTCATCCTGGTAAGAATCTTCTTTGCCCCCCGATTATCCCCCGAGGCGTTCAACGACAGGGCGAGGAACCCATAACCTGACATACCGATGACATCTCCCTCCTCTAAAAAGGCCTCAATTTTTCCGCTTACATCCCGCTCCCAGAGAGAGAGAACATATACCGCGTAAAGTTTTGTGTGACGGCTTACCAGTTTATCGTTGGTCACACTGTAGAGGTAAGAGAGAAGCTTTGAGAGGTTGAAGCTCCCCTCGACATCATATCCGGCAGTTTTAGCGAGGGAGAGATAGTGGGCAATTTTAACCGAAAGATAGGGGGAGGAGATGGTAAAATAGTGTTCGGGGAGATGGGAGAACCCCCCGTTGCCGTTCTGATATTTCTTCAGGGATGAAAAGAATTCATCTACCATTCCCGAGCGGTAGAAGCTCTTTCCCGCGGCGGATATAACGGCCAGATTTTCACCAAAGAGGATCACCGGAAGGATTCTTGTAAGCCTGTTGTCGAGATAATAATAGGGATATTCCAGGAGATAGGTAACAGCCCCCGAAATCGCCGGAAGCATTGTTGAGTTGAGCTGCAATGTCAGACCGCCGTATCCCTGCTGGATGGCCTGGGGGATGAGAAAACCCTCCAGAGCCATTCTAATGTCCCCCGGTTTCTCCATGAAAGTGAGCCCGGAGTCGTCGGGCAGGGCATTGTTCGTGCTTCCCGTTACGGTAAAAGCTTCATTCACCCGTGCCCGTTCAACTATCAGTGATTCTTCCAAAACTTCAGAAAGGAGAGCTGACCGGATCTCGAAGGTGAGAAGTGCTTCTCCCTCCCCGGTAGCGGCAAGGAGGAAGGGCACCTCAACCGCTTCACCAGGTTCTACAAGCACGGTCTTCCGGTTTTCTCCATCAACGAGGATATTTGTTGTCGAAAGAGTAACCTGTACCTCCTGTGGTTTCGCCGAAAGGTTGGTAACGATAACACCGGCGTGGGCGGAGTCCCGGACCCGGAGCCTGCGGGGCAGGGCAGTCCGGATATTTATTGGATTCTGTACCTTTACCTCATCCTCTCCCCTGCCGAAATGATTTCCTTTGAGAACAATTGCCGTGGCGCGGTAGGTGGTGAGGGTATCGGGAAAATTGAAGGTGATCCGCACCTCACCATTCCCGTCGGTAACCGCGAAAGGTTCAAACACCGCCAGGGGGGTAAAGTCCTTCCTTCGAGGAAGTTTGCCCTCTTCGGTGTCACCCCCCTGAAGATCTTTTACCTCGTAGGTGACGGGATCTATGAGCAGACTCCTGGAGTCGGCCCCATATACCGCCAGCGGGAATTTATCGCTGTCATAAAAGAACTTTATAGGATCCGGAATGTGGTAGTCGATTAAATCGAGAACTCCCCGGTCGACGGCGAGGAAAGTGACTTCAGCATTCGGAAGGGGCACATCATTTTGTGAGACCCGGATTGTGTAGGTGGCCCTTTCCCCCGGCAGGTAGTGCTCTTTATCCGGTTTGATTTCAACTGACAGGCTCTTTTTTTCGAGAGAAACAGATAAAGGCACGATCCCGAAGTATCC
>JAGLYY010000449.1 GCA_023131935.1 Spirochaetales bacterium
AATATAACTGCGCTGCTTTGAAAACCGCCAGCGTTTTCATGGTCAGGTTTAGTGACGGAGTAGGTGGTGTTAATTCTCACTAAATTAATTAAGAGATAAATATAATAAATAATGGGTGACTCCTTTAAAAGGTGTTGAAAAGTGCCCTACGGAAGCGTGATAATTTGTCTCCTGCAGGCTCAGTTAGGCTCATTTTTTCTGCTTTTTGTTTTTGTTGACCTGTGTCGAAAACTGCCGAATGTTTTTTTTGCTCTTTTATGTTCCCTTTTTAGGGCAGCTCTTGAGTCATGGCAGACGCCCAGGACAATATCAACAGAAAGCGATAGTTTGTTAATATTTTAAGGTAATCAGCAATTCAAATAGTTCATATTGTCATGCCGCATCGGCTAAAATGCAGGCCTGTTGCGGTCTGACGGTTGTTTTCTTCCTCCTTGTACCGGCCATTTTGATCAGTAAGACAGCAATACTGCTCATGGTACATCTGGCCATGGTAGCATACTGACTTCGTACTCTAATGGTTTCGAGGCCGGTTTGATTTTTCAAGAGATTGAAGGGACGTTCGCAGTTTTTGCGGATATCATGGGCCTGTTTTATAGACCTGGTTCCATAGGGAATCTGCTGGAAAAACCCGTGGTCGACTGGAATAAAACGCGATTGGGTACAGATGCTGGATCGGTGGCATTCTCCAGTTGCTGCACCACATCTATATTCGTGGGTCCGGGCTTCGCAAGCCACATACTGCATGGGGATATTGCATGTTCCATCCAAGAAAACAGCACCGGATTCGCGATCGACATTTTCCGGTACTAATACCTTTGCTTGAGGGGGAGTGGTGAGCAATACTCTGGTATCTCTGAATAGGGAGACATCTTTATCATGGTATGCTTCATCGGCTGTGATGAGTTTTATATCAATACCCATTGCCTGGGCCAGCTTCACCAGGAATGGAAGAAAATGGCTGTCATGGTGATTGGCAGGCGCTAATAGGGAAACAAGGGGAAAACTGTGTCCTGTTTTGGCATCAATAACAGTTAGAGCATGGAGACGATACCCGATAACATATACAGACTTATCCCGTTTGTTACGCCGTGCACCGCAATCACAGTCAATGTCATTGTAAATACGTATCTTTTTGCCGTTAATGTCCAGGCTGGCCAAAGGAACTTTGCAATCATTGGCCAGTTCGGTGGAATCAATGCCGTGAACAACACAGTCACCGAGAAGCCCGGATTTATAAAAATAATGAAGGATATATACCAGGAGGTTTATTTGTTGAACGAAAGAAAGACAGGACCTGAATTTACTGAGCCGAGTGTGATCGATCATTGTCTTTTTGCTTAGCGATAGGCCGACAAATACCCGGTTCTGCTTCCGACCCAGGCCAAGATATTCTTCTGAACAGAATTTACGGTAACTGATCTCCGGATATTTGATTGCCTTTAACAGCTCGGCACGGAATAGATTGTTAGGGAATATTTCTCTCATGACAGGGCTATAGCCATCATAGGCCAGCAGTCGATTGATAATGCCGTCATCAAGCAATTCATCAACAAACCTGAGCTCCTCATCCTTGATATAGATGGGAGAACGGTTATAGCTGCTAAATTTTATGACCCTACTGGAATTAACCATGTCGATAAATTGTGTCATTTCATCGAGTTTGATAATGCCTTCTGTGGGAATCTGTTGTTCTATCCCCAGCAGTTCTTCACGAGAGGCTTGGATGTCCTGGTTAAAGTCATATTCGGCTGTAACTTCCGCCAGAACCTTTCGGGCTATCTCTTTTTTCGTCTTCTTGTTGAGCCGTTTCCAGTTTGGATACTGTCTTTTAAGTTGCTTTTTAGTGATTAATCTTATATTCTTGTGGTGCATAAAAGCCTCCGTTTTGGGCCAAGGGTTCTTTTGACAAAATCCCCTCCATTATAGAGGCTTTTTCTTATTTAAGCAATTGATTTTACATAATATTTATACAATCTTTGCAACACCCTTT
>JAGLYY010000045.1 GCA_023131935.1 Spirochaetales bacterium
CTTCCCGTTGGGTCCTATCGATTAACCCTGAAACGTTTCGGATACGAAGAGCAACTTATCTCCTTCGAGATCTACGAAAAGGCTACCACCGAAATAATCCTTGCCATGAATGAGGCGGAGCTCAGAATTGATGGCGTCGCCGCAAGCAGACGCCGGTTCAGTCCTGAAAATCCCGGAACCCTGGGAACGACAAAGATAACCTTCCAGGTAACCACCTGGGGGGATGGCACCGCTGAAGTTTTCTCCCCGGATGGGAGAATAGTCTATTCGGAAACCCTTCCGCGGTTTTCCGACTGGGACCAATCTTTTATCTGGGATGGCCGCGATTCTTCCGGAAACACTGTAGAAGATGGGGATTATGAGATTCGAATCAGCGCGGAAAATGAAACACAGCACCTGAAAGAATCCATTATCGTGCAGGTGGATAGATCCGCGATAATCAGCTATCGGAGCCCCATCAGCGGTTCTCCAGGGCTCTTTTTCTGCCCCCTGCCCGATCTCCTGCCCGAAGGTGCTCTCCAGCTTTCGGTTCTTGCCTTTGGCGGAACTTCCACTTCAGGCACAGATACCTATCTGCGGGTCCCTACCCAATTTGCCCTCCGTTTTGCACCTGTCTCTGATCTTGAAATCACCGCTCAGGGAACCATCTTCATTAACACCGACGAAGTGCCATGGTCCCTGGGAGCCGCTCTTTCCTACCGGTATCTTGAGAGCCCGATGCTCTCCTCCTCGGTTGCAGTAAAGGGGACCTATTATAATGGCGATCCCAACGGGGACAATCTTGGAAATTTCACCGATAGCTTTACAAACTTTACCGGGATTTCCCTGGGAAACCCCCTTGAATTAGATACCGGGGTCCTCTCCTTTATCCTTTCACCTGAAGTCATCTTTTCTCCCCACCGGGTCCAGTATGGCGGGGGAACTCTGGAAACTGGATTCTTTGTCTGGGGGTACGGCAGAGGTGGTCTCCTTCTTGATTTCGGGTCCCTCTCGCTTGGTCTTTCCGCGGCCCTCCGGACTAAACCCTTCCACGAAGGATTCGGGATAGACCTGCCCCTTGCCTGGGGAGCGGAAATCCATTGGATTATTCCCGGCACACAACTCATCCTCTCCGGAGGCATTACCTCTGAGGTGAATTCATCGGGAAATTTCTACCTGCTTGGCGGTGGAGGAATAGGATTTTTGAACTGATGCCCTCCCCTGCCCTTTCACCGGAAGGCCGGTTACTTGAGGTTCTGAAACTCCTTTCTCCCGTGGAGATTCAGAACCGTCTTTTAAGCCTCACAGACAGGGAATTCGGTACTACTCTGCTTTTCCTCACCGAAGCGGAACGAAACCGCCTCCTTTCCTGCACCTCGGGCCCAAAACAACGGAGGGTTGTAGAGGAATACCACCTCCAGGAACGGCGGCAGCTGACCTATAAACAGTACGAGCAGATAATGGATGAGGTTTTACAGAAGCTCTCCGGAGGCCGTCGGGATATGAGTATCCGGAGTTACATTCGTCCACGGAAGCCGAAGTAACCTACAACCTATCCTACCTAATAGCCTATAGCCTATCCACCTACAGCCTTC
>JAGLYY010000450.1 GCA_023131935.1 Spirochaetales bacterium
AAAGATTTGTTTAAGATTGAACAGGAAAGAAAATTGTCTTACTATCTTGAACAGAGAAGGATTTGGTAATGAAAAGATTAATTATTATCGCTTTTGTCTCCGCTTTTGCCTCTTTTGCTCTTTTTGGGCAGAACAATGACGGAGAGTTACAGGTAAGCCTCAGTACAGAAGGCACAGGGGCTGCGGCTGGCGCATACTTTATGCTGAGGCCTTCTTTCACCTATCTTTCCCCCTTTTTCGATCTCTCTGCTGACTTCATTATAACCAACGATGGGAAGTACAATGCAACCGAGTCGTGGATGGGAGATTTTTACTTCTTACCCGGAGAGGGGAAAACCGCTTTTCATTGGGATCGTTTTTATCTTGAGGCGGGATACCTTCGGCTGAAACCTGTCCTTGATACCCCTTATGAGCTTTTTCTGAATCCTCAAGCTCTCGCGAAGGCAGGATCTTTTTTCAGCTACTATGGCGACCGCTTTTCTTATGAAAACCGATGGATCACCGTGAGTTACCGGTCCCAGTACAAAACCGAGATAGAGCCGGCTATTCCCTGGCCGGATAAGGGGGTAAACAATAAGGTTTTTACCCTCGATTTGGGGGAATATACTCTGGGGTACCAGGAATCTTCGGTTTATATAGGCAGGAGTTTCGATGCCCTTTATTTTCTGAGTCCCCTGCCGAGTATCCTGACCAACACTCTCATGACCCAGGGGGGTAATCCCTGGGCTATGATTGCCAATGATAACAGCTTGATGGGAATGTTTCTGGAAAAGAATGGAAATGATCACTGGTGGTACTCAGAGTTTCTTCTTGATGATATCAACCTGAATTTTCTATTTTCGCCGGATAGCAAATATATCGCCGGGAACCTCAACAAACTTTCCTGGTCCATTGGCGGCTGGATCGATTTTCATTTTGGCCGGATTGGATTGTATCATGCCGGGGCAACGAAATATGTCTATGGGGCCACCTACGCCGACACGGGAAACCCCAATACCGTTCCTTACGAATATACCTGGTATCCGGTTTCCGAGCTTAATGGTACGGTTATTAGTCCGGAAGACAATTATATCGGGTACAAATACGGAGAAAACAACCTGGCATTCCTCGCCGTATTC
This sequence comes from Spirochaetales bacterium, assembly GCA_023131935.1. Lineage (GTDB taxonomy): Bacteria > Spirochaetota > Spirochaetia > JAGLYY01 > JAGLYY01 > JAGLYY01. Next base: position 1,119 of record JAGLYY010000450.1, read on the forward strand.
GAAAATACCTTCTTTCCCGGGGAACGGGGGGCGTTTGATTTTACGGGCTCTCTGGAATGGGTGCTGCAGGGTCAGAAAGCCCCCAATAATCCCTGGCAGGAATACCTGGACTGGAGCGAAATTGATGATACGATCCAGCTTTTTGGAGATAGGATAATCGAGCATACAATACGGGCAAAGATTCGTGGTGAAAAGCAGATCAGTAACTGGCTTGCCGGGGGTTGGAGATTAAGCGCAGAATTAGAGATCGGCGGTATTTTCAATCGTCTCGGATATAAATATTTACCCGGAGATCCCGAAGAACTGGGGATATTCAAACCCCAGCAAGGTGAAAATGATCTTATCCTGTCTCTGACTCTTGGAGTTTCATATAGTTTGCAAGTGTTCTAACATACTGGTAAATTGCCGCTTACACGCATTCAGCCTGATTCGGTATCAATCGTCACTTATTACTAATTTCCTGGCATCTTCCGCTAATTCAAGACACCTGCTAAGAAGCTCATCAGCCAGTTTTTGGTAAGTCTCAAGTGAGATCTTTTTATCGTAATAGTCGTCATAATAGATTGGTTTTCCGTATACAACCCCGTAGGGGGCCCGGAAACGGGGAATCGGGGTGATATCAAAGTATTTTTTCCCTTTAAAATTATAGTTAACCCGTTTCTCTTTGATTTTTTCCTCTGGTATCCATACTCCAATGGGGACAATCGGTACTTTTGATTCGATAGCCAGTCGGACAGGCATTTTCCGTCCCCGTTTTTCCCGCATCAGGTCGGTCCTGCCCCCTTCCGGGCTTGTGAGGACAGCAGCATTCCGGGACAGGATGTACCGGACATTTTGAATCGTTTCCTGAAAATCAGTTCCGGTATACAGAGGAATTTGCCTTGAGATGGTGAAGAGCATTCGTGGAACGGGAAAGGACCAGATTTGTTCATCGATGAGAACATGGAGATATTTCGGTTTATGATAAATAAGAGGAGGGAAGGCATCCCAGACCGTTGGATGGTTAACGGCAAATACTGCAGCTTCATCCACGATCGGGGCTTTTTCCCGAAACTTCAGTTTAAGCCAGAAATGCATATAGCTCCATAGGGCGAATTTAAATACCCGGTATATCAGGGGAAAGAAGTAACGATTTAGTGTTCGATCAAGCTTTTCTATCAGCATAGTTTATCTTCTCATAGAATTTGTTTCCATGGGGACAGAATCGTCCCGGATTTCTTTTTTTGTTGCCACTGGAAAAACAAAGCAAGTACCGCGGGGAGGGCAACGAGGGTTCCAATGCAGGTAGAGCTCAGGGCAAATATAACCAATACACCGAAGTAGATTATCGGTTTAAAGCTGGCAAAGATGAGCACTGACATTCCGGCTACTATGGAGACTGTAGTGAGGAGGATTGGTCTGCCGGTAATTCTAAGGCTCTGGAATATCACCATTTTTATATTCCGGGGATGGAGTTCCTTTTGTTTACGGAATTGAAGAAGAAAATGAATTGCGTCATCTACACCGACGCCGATAGCGATGCTGAAGAGCATAATAGTTGTCATATCAAGGGGGATACGAAGAGCTGCCATGAGTATAAAATTCATCATAACCCCGATTATTATTGGTATCATGGCAAAGAAACCGAATTTGAGAGACCGGAAGGAGATGGTTGTTATCAGGAAAATTGCGGTAAGAGATAATCCGAGAGAAAGCCACAAATCCTGCCGGATCATGTCGGATAGTACAAGATAGCGAAGGCTGGTACCCCAAATCGCGTAAGAGGTACCTTCCGGGAGGTTCTCTTCGGTTACCGCCTGGATCCAGTTGCGGATTTTCCTGGTATGAGATTCGTCAAGTTCTCTGTTTTCTTCACTGTTATAAACACGGAAGGAAAGGGTGATCCTTGAAAAATCATCATTTGCCAATTTTGATACCAGGGATCCCGCGTCAGCGTTGGAAATAAGGGCTTTGAAGTATCGCGAAAAGAGCAAGATAAGGGGACGGTTTTCCGGTATGGAATCATTGCCATTCATTACTTTATTCAGGAAGATCAGATAATCGGGCAGTGATGAGGAGTAGGAGAAATCTTTATTCCGTTTCAGTTCCTCCTCGAGATGATAGACCTCATTTAAAACCGAAGGATTAAGAAAATAACCTTTTTCACCTTCCGGAGCGGTGAGAGAAAGGTTTATCTCATTAAATCCTCCTACCCGCGTCAGGAGGAAATTCATATCCTTAAGCAGGGAATCTTTGGCTGGAAAATAGCTCATAGTATCAGTATTCAATATAAGATTGTTTACAGAAATAATAAAACCGATGATCATCAGCAGCACTACGAAAATGATTTTCAACTGATGATGGGTCACGAAGACACTGAGGTTTTTCATGAGGTTCGAGGTAATCCCGTGGGTTACCCGTCTCTTCTGTTTTGCTGTTGGACCGGGTAATCTTGAAAGTACCGCGGGGAAAAAGAAAAGGGACAATAGTGCCGCTGAGGCAATACCGACACTTGTGGAAATGGCGAATTCCCGGGTCTGCTGCATGCTTGTTGCAATAAGGCTTAAGAATCCAACGATGGTAGTTAAAGAGGCAAGAACAATAGTTTTGTTGATGTGACCAACTGCCTCGGTCACTTTTTCAGAATCGTTCTTATCATTTTCAGTTTCCCGGTAAATTTGGTTCAGGATGTGAATGCTGTAGGAACTGCCGAGGGTTAGCACAAGGGGCGGTGTAATGATACTTACAATAGTGAGGGAAAAACCCATAATACCCATGAAACCAAGGCACCAGATGGTTCCCATAAGAACGATCATGACCGGAAGGATAACAGCCCGTTTTGATCGGAACCCGAGGAAATACATCAGAAGAATAATCAATAACGCAAGACTCATCAGGATAGTAAAATCCCTTGAAAGGTAGTGCCCGGTTCTTTCAACAAAAGGGACGGACCCGCTGACATATACATTAAAATATTCTTCCAGCGGTTCAAGTAACTCATATATGTCATCCATCAGGGGTCCATAATCATGCATCACCTTCACAGGCCAGACTGCAATGAGAATCCGCCCATCCCGAGAAACAAGAAGGTTTCTTGCGATATCTGAATAGAGTAGTCTTTCCTTAAAAGTTTCCAGTTCCTCTATCGTTAAAGGCGCCCGGCTATTTGGGGCGGTGGGAACTATGCGAAGCCTTGATCCATCATTTTCAAATGTCATAATCGTGAACGGGTTTAACCCGTTTCCGATATTCGGTAATGTCTCAATGATTTTATAGGTGCTGTGAAGTAACGCGAGACCGTCAAGGGTATAGGGATTCTCATCAGAAACAGCGACAATGAGAAATTCATCATCTGATTCAGTGCCTCCATATTCTTTCATAAGAAGGTTGATCTCTTCATCTTCAGGTAAAAGTTTTTTGATATCGGAGGTCATTGTCACTTTTGTCATAAAAAAGGCGAAGAATAGGGTAAGGAGAATTGATACTATAATGACAAAACGCGCATGTCTCTGCGCGAAATGGAGCAGGCCTATAATTGGATGTCTTCGCATCTGTTCTCCCTGAGATTTAAAGAATATAATGTCAATTATAATAAAATAAAAGTAAATACGGAAGTATGTTTGAAAGATCCCAGTGTGAAAGATCCTGTCAGAGTTGATGGCACCACGGTTAACTATTATGGTATAATAGCGTCGAAACCGAGGTTTAAAATGATGGAAAAATGCATACTGCTTGTGTCACTGTTGTTTTTCCTGTGTGGTGTTGAATTTACATTTGCCCAGGTTACCTTTGGACCTGATTCAATGGAATGCGGGGAGCTTGAGGACCTCTATATCCTCTCGGGCAAGGCATTTCCAACCAGCTCTTTTCCTCTTTCCAGGCGGGAACTGCATAATATTGCCATGGAGCTTCTGGATTACGGACTCCCTGCCGGCTTGGCCGATCGTGTAGAGGATTACCTTCAATCTCTTGAATATCACCCCGGGGCAGTAACTCTCGGTCTCGAAGCCTCCCTCTCTTACGAGCACTACCTGCGAAGCGTGTCTCCCATAACCGGAGACCCGGTCCTCGATTTCATAGATCTGTTCATCCTTCCCGCGCCCATAGGGACCCTCGCTTTGTATGCAAACGGGGATGATTTTGGCGGTATAGAGATCAGCATGGACCTCCGGAAGGAGTACTACCGAAGCAGGGAATCATCTAGTAACTTACCGGAGCCTGTTGAAGGGAATCCCCTGGCTATGGAAAACCAGGATATCACTTCCGGCAATCTCCTCTATTATGCCGGTCCCTGGGAACTTACCTTCGGCAGGAGTGATTTTCATCTGGGGGCCGGGAAGTTCTCCTCCTTCCTGGCCGGAAAGGACCTGCCCTTTCTCGATGCCCTCCGGCTGAAAATGCCTTTCGGAAACCTTGAACAGAGTCTCCTCGTGGCGAGTGCGAGTCTGGAGAACCGGCGGGCTGAAGATGATGTTACAGGAGATGCTGATTTTGATTTTGATAAAACTATAATCTTTCTTGTTATCCATAGAACCGAGTATCATTATAAATGGCTCCGGTTCGGTGTTAATGAACTCCAGCTCATAGCCCGGGAGAATAATGCTTTTGTGCTTGGTGATTTCTTTCCTGTTTTCAATTGGCATAATGCTGAGGTTGGACCAAGGAACAATATGGTTTCCCTCGACTTAACGGTTGTGCCGGTGGCGGGACTGGAGGTATATGGTAATGCCGCGTTCGATGATATCAATGCTGAAGATATTGTGGGGGTTGGAGATACCGGGATTCCAAATGTTGACGCTTATCTTCTTGGTGTCTCTTATACCTATCCGATAAATGAACTTCGTTTTTCAATGGTTGCGGAGGTGGGGTATGCTCATTATCTGTTCGGAAATTACGATATTACCCCTTTCAGGAGATTGATTTACCGGATGTCCATGGATGGTCTGAACCAGATTCTTCCTTTAACCTCCCCTTACGGTCCCGGAACCACTTGGGTTGACTGGAAGGCGTCCATAGAGGGGTTCCATGGATTCAACGGTGAGCTCTTCTTTTCCTGGCTGAGTAAAATTGATGGTGTCGACCTTGTAAAAACTCTTCACGAGCGGGCTGACGAGGAAATGGCTGCCCAGCGCAGGAATATCAGGCTGAAAACCGGCATGCGGGTGGAATACGAAATAACTGACTGGGCAATGGTGTACCTGGAGCCGGCCTATTTTCAGTATAAAGGTGAACCACGGTTCGATCTCACTATTGGGGGGCGGATCGAAGGTGCCTGGAGCTGGTCGGAATAGGAATATCTTATCGGTGGCATGATTAAAGTCAGAAAAAGAAATAAAAACCTATTCCTCCCCCCATGGTAAAGGCAGTGGCCGGGTATAGCTCGAATTGGGGGGCAATTTCAAAGAACAGTTCGATTGGCGCGGTTTTAAAGGAATGGTAAATTCCAAGGGGAAAGCGCAGGCCCGCTGTAATATCATTATTGAAGAGGATTTTCCCTCCAAGACCAAAGAATGATCCGAATGATACCTCTTCAATATTGAAGAAATTGGGAAATCTGTACTGATAATCTCCATGCAGGTAGAAGGACCCGGTATTTTGAAAGGACCACGCAAAGAGGATATCTATGGTGTTGGATTGATCCGCGTTAAAAGCGGCAGTGACACCCGTCGGCTCACCGAGATAAGCGCCGATACCGAGCAGTTTTGTATCGGAGAAAGCGGCGGGCGAAATTGATAAGACTAAAAAAAGGATTGCAAGTAGTCGTTTCATTTGTACCTCAATAGTAGATGTTATATCGTAATTCAGGCCGTCCCTTAACTTAATCCCACTGAATCGAGGCTGCTCTTGGCACTATATACAGCGCTGAAATTTATTACTATTAGTTATCGCACAGCCTCAATTACGCGGTATTATAATGATTTTCCTGTTGAGATGCTACCCTCTGGAACAGAGACGGTTTACCTGTTATTATGGCAGGCATCCCGGGGGAATGGGAATGAATTGCCGATGAAGAAATTTATACCGCTGGTTATCACTTTTTTCCTTTTTTCTTGCCTCTCACTGCCGGTAAAGGCCCCGGATACCCCTTCCGGGGTAGAAGATACAGAAATCGCACAAGGGCCTCTGGAGGCATTTCCTGACCCCGCGGAGGATAATGAGACGGCTGTAGAGACGCAAAATCTTGCTGTAGAGACGCAAGATTTTGCGTCTCTACAGCCCCCACCATTGACTTTCTCAGAGATTTCCCGTCTCGTTGACAGATTATCAGGGTCCCGTTGTCAGCCGCTGCACATGAGGGGAAGAATTCTTCCTGTTTTATATGATCTTGACGGGAACGGCTATGAGGATGTTTTTATTCTCTGTGCTGAGACCGGGACTGCCCGGGAAGCGGATATCACCCTTCTTTCAGATGTTTCGAGACTCTTCGGTGATACGATGAAACGTACCGATTTTTTCATCAATGTGTATACCCAGGTCGATGGTACCCTCGTTCAGGTACATTCCATCCCCCTCGGCAGAAAGTATGTATTTGAATCCTTCGCGGTTCGTCCGATGGGTACCTCGGAGAGGGCCCCTTTTGCCATATCGGCAGTTTTTCAGAGCCCTGAAGGGAGCGAGCAGGACTGGGCCCTGTTCCCCGAGTTATCTGTTTTTTCCAAATTTTCCATGCGGGAATCCCTCTCTGTCCATACTATTATCCGGGACCTCGATGAAAACGGAATATTTGATGTGATGGCATACCAGGATGTTTATGAGGAGGGGGCGGGGTATGAAACCTATCTTACCTGGTACCGTTGGAATGGCCGGGACCTGTCGGTATATAAAACAGTAAATGTCGTTCGAAGCCTTAAAGCATTTACAGACATGTCTGCCGGTTTCCTCCTGGATGGGGACTGGCGTGGTTTCGCGGAACATTGCTTTTCAGGGTCACTGGTCCGGGGATTCCGTTCGTCAGGACTCTCCTGGTTTAAGATCTTTCATCAGGTTTTTAAATTGGTGCCTTCAGATGCGGGCCCGGAGAACCAGCTGGTAGAGGAGGATGCCCGGATCGCGGCCGTCGTATTCTCTGAGATCCAGGAAAACCCATTCAACATTGATAAGATAGGACC
>JAGLYY010000451.1 GCA_023131935.1 Spirochaetales bacterium
TGATGAGTTTCTACGAGCACCATATTGACTCATACAAGGCATCATCCCGCATTTTTACAAAAATATCCTCGTTCCCAGATCTCATACATGCTGCTATTGAAACTGATATTAAATCGCTGAACCTCTTTGCCAGTCATCTTTCAGAGGAGGATCTTGAGTATACTGCTCAAAAAATCCTTAATGCTGATACAGTTTTTCTGTACGGACCAGGAACTGGGTTTTACCCGGCTCACTATCTCTTTCAGCGACTCAAACGCTATAAACTCAACGTACAGATTGCAGGCGAGGACCCTGAACATGTGGTAGATTCCCTTTTCCCGGCATCAGCAGACGATGTACTTATTGCATTCATGTACCTGAATGAGACATCGGCCTTCACCAGGACGCTTAATAGTGCCGGAAAATCAGGCATGGAAATAATAATAGTGACCGGAACAGTAGATCCCGCACTGGTTGAGCTTTCAGACAGAATGATATACGTCAATCGCGGCGACATTGAGTTCAAGAATTCAATGGCTGTACCAATGAATTTTGCTAATCTGCTCCTGCTCGCCGTAGAACTTGCCGGGGGAGAGAAACTGAAAAAATGTCTTAAAGAGCTGGAAGACAGAAGAAGGGAATTTTCAGATTGTTAATTCTTCTTCAGATGATGATTCCTACCACCGCTCTGCTGGTTCCCAACTTCTCCACAATCAGAGCCCTGGGGATATACGATACTATTCTTGCAATCGGGATTCCCTACTTCGGTTCGGCCTTTGGCGTTTTTCTACTGCGGCAGATGTTTCTGAGCATTCCGGAGACACTTGTTTCCGCAGTCATAGGATCTTTATAAGCATAGTACAGAGTATATGTTTGAAGATTAAGTTTTTTTGACCAATTTTTCCAAGTATCCGGTATATTCATCGTACACCTCTGATATAGCAACAATTTAACTTTTACTATCATTTATTTCTTGAAAACACTAGATTAGTCTGCTAACATTTAAACATGAGGCAATTAAAACTAAATATCCTACCGTCCGATGAAATAGAAACTATCGACGGTACCAGTCGTCGTGAAGCTGTATCAAATAAATATAAGGTTAAATACGGTGAGTAACATAAGATGGGGAAAGTATATAATTTTCTTACTTCCATTAAGTTAGCACTGATACTTTTTCTTTTCATCGGATTATTTTCAGCACTCGCTACCCTGGTTTCCCAAGGCAGGGAGGCTGATTATTATCTGCAGAACTACCATCAGATGGTAGGAAAAATCATCCTTGCAATAGATTTTCACAATTTTTTCCGCTCAGCCCTTTTCCTTATTCCCTCGGCTGCTTTCTTTCTTAACCTCTCACTTTGCACAATTAAAAGGTTACACAAAAGAGCAAAAAGTGGAGCTCCAGGCAGGTATGGGCCTGATATTATTCATATAGGGATTATACTGATCATAATTGGAGGGATTATCAATCTCTTTGGCAGGCAGGAGGGATTCATCTGGCTTGATCCGGGGCAGGAGGTAGTAATTACTGGAGAGTGGAGTCTCCGGCTGAACTCTTTCGAGTTCCAGCTATATGGTGATGGTCGTCCAAAAGACTGGCTGTCACATGTTACGGTTCTGAAGGGGGGGGAGGAGTTCCGTGATGCCACAATCGAAGTGAATAAACCCCTAACAATAAAGAATCTTAAACTGTTTCAAAACTCCTATTCCATGAAGGATACTGTAACACTCACTGATAAGAGTGGTGAGGATATAATCCTAAAATCCAATGAAGGTTTACGTCTTCCCGGTTCAATCCTTGTCTTCTCCAATGTAGACCGAAGAGGGGGGGAAATGGGTATCTTCCGTGAACTTCATGATGAAGACAGCCACACTATAATGGCTGAGATTGGAGATGATGTTACCGGTTTTAAAGTTACCGGTTTTACAAAGAATGAGTCCACCGGTCTCAGTATCGTGAAAGAACCGGGATATATCCTGATCATTGTGTCACTTATAATCCTGACTTTCGGACTGGCCTTAACATATATACAGAAGATTGGAGAAAAAAAATGATATCAACAGTAGCTTTTATTATTTTACTGGCAGCCATACTGACTCAGATTGTCTTTATTCTCAGGAAGAGCAATGATCGTCTTTCTCACTGGCTCATTTTGCTTTCATCGCTTCTTCTTTTCATAAATGTGATAATAAGAAGCTTTCAGATTAAATTTGTTGCCCTTACAAACACTTTTGAATCACTCGTTTTCTTTACCGGAATGATCCTTCTTATTCTTTTTCTCTACAGAATCAGGTGGAAAGAGAAGGCTTTTTCATTGATTATCTTTGGAGGGTCTGTCGTTTCAGCTGCCCTTCTGGCAATAGCCTCTTCTCCCATAGCTCCTAAAGAAGTGGCTCCTCCAATTCCGGCTTTGCAGTCTAACTGGTTAATCCTCCATGTCTCTTTTGCTTTCATAGGAGAAGCTTTTTTTGTCATAGCATTTGTTGCAGCTGTTTACTACCTCTTGACAAAAAGTGAGGAGAAAAAGAAAAACCTCGACAGTCTAGTCTACACAGCCATAGCGATTGGGTATCCCATCTATACTGCGGGAGCCCTAATCTTTGGAGCCATATGGGCATCCGATGCCTGGGGAAGTTTCTGGAGCTGGGATCCTAAAGAGACATGGGCACTGATTACATGGATTGTCTACACAGCTTATCTTCACAGTCGTTTTGTAAAGAAATTCAGGGGAAAAGTTTCGGCATGGCTCTCAATTATTGGGTTTGTCTTTACAATATTTACTTTTTTCGGAGTAAACTACCTTCTTCCGGGACTTCATAGTTACTCCTAAAACAGAGAGCCTAAAATGGATAAAAACAATATGAGTATACAAGTCTTCTGGGTATTGATTATAGTGCTGTTATTTATTTCAGGAGTTGTTTATGCGAAAGTGAATCAGAGGCGAGTCGTTGATAAACCACATTCACAGGCTTTGGTTTCCTTGCTCTGCAAGCAGGCCGGCAAAATATCCCCGTAGTCTTGACAGCTGTTACAAAAACACCTTCATA
>JAGLYY010000452.1 GCA_023131935.1 Spirochaetales bacterium
TTGTTTTAACGGAAATAATTGCCCGACTTCAAACCCATCGTATTCAGTATTGGCGGGACAAACACGGTCACGAAATAGATTTTATTTATTCGCCTCGAGGATGTAACCCGGTTACTATTGAGTGCAAATACTCTGATGGAAATTTTTCGCCAAGAAACTTGAAAGCTTTTCGGAAACGATATCCCGGAGGTAAGAACTACGTCGTTGTATCTCAACTCACTCGCGGCTATGCAAGAGATTTTGATGGCCTGGAAACAGAAATTGTGGATCTGCCCCGGCTCATTGAAGCACTACTTATATATTCTAGATAGCGAACAAAAGATAGCGCTGTTTCCTTTTATTCTGAATTAATCAGTTGAAAATAGAAGTAGAGTCTTAATATATTATGACTTACCAGGAACCAGGCAGCATGATATAAAACTTCACGGTTGGCACAATCCCTTCACCACGTGTAGAAGGTCCGGTGTCGATACATCCCGCGTCGCCTCCATGCCGCCGGGCTATTTCCCGGGTAATATTCAACCCCAGCCCGGAGCCCGGTGTGGACCGGGAATATTCACCCCTGTAGAACCGCTCAAACAGTTTGTCATTTTTCGAGCTGTCCCATTCCCGGGGGGTATTTTTTACGCTGAGTGTAATGAATTCCTGTTTTTTATGAATTTCAACAAAGACCGGGGTCCCTTCCAGGCCGTATTGTATCGCGTTTGCCACAAGATTGCGGGCGGCCCGGAGCAGGAGGGTCCGGTCCCCTCTAAAACAGTCCACACTGTAATCCATCTGTATCGGAGATGTATGCGCGGCCGCGGCCAGTTCAAAGGAACTGACCAGTTCAGAGAGAAACTCCCTGCTTTGAATAGATTCCCAGGTAATGGTTTTAAGGACCTCCAGCTCGAAAAGCTCGGAAATGCTCTCAATTAAATCATGGAGCCGCTGTCGCGCCGTTATACACTACCGGACTTAACTGGTCCTCAGGAATGGCCCTTCCTTTTCCCCGGTTTGTGTATTTTAATTCTCCGTCAGCGCTGAAGACAAAAAAGGATTCGGTATAAGACAAATCGGGAATCTCATTGTTATCGGGATCAATAAGGATGGACTGGGCCAGGGTAGTGAGTTTATCAAACTGTCGTATGTTGTATATATTCAAAGCGGTTTTTAAGCCCAACCCCAGTATTAAAGATTGAAGAATAAGAAGCAAGCCAAAGGCGGAAAGAAAGGTCTGTAATAACCAGCGGTATGTGCTTTTCATTACCCCGTGGTAACACTTCTGCCGGAGAAGCGATACCCAAAGCCCCGGACGGTTTCTATCCAGTTCTGTACCTCCAGTTTCTGACGGAGATTTTTAATATGGGTATCTACTGTTCGTTCCGAACCTTCGGCCATGGATTCCAGGCAGGCCTCCAGCAGCTGTATCCGGCTGAATACCTGACCCTCATGGGCGGCAAGATGGGTGAGAATGTTCCACTCAGCGGCGGTGAGATAAATCTCGTTGTTGTCATGAAACATTCGGTGCTGATCGGTATCTATACTGATCAAGTGATCCTGGAGGATATATTCCCGGATACCCGGGGACCGGGACCCGTCGGAGGGACCCGCGGTGGTTTTATCCATGGCCCCGGCATTGGACCCGGACTCCACACTCCCGCCGGTGCTGCTCCGTCTTAACAGGGCTTTTATCGTTGAAAACGCCATTGTACTCCTGTTCGCCATT
>JAGLYY010000453.1 GCA_023131935.1 Spirochaetales bacterium
CGGTAGAAATCGATCATGTACTTGTAGACCTTGTCCGGCTTGGGCCAGGAGGTGGAGGCATTGTCCAGGTAAATCAGTTCTTCCACAGGCGATTCCTATCTCATGGTAACCATCGTTGCTTTCGACAGCTCCCGAACTACAGCGCTTTCACATATCTCGCTGTAATATACACAGAATGGCCCGCCTGTCAACTCGCTCTACCGCCCGGCGCAGCGTTGTGATACCAGGTGCACCCGTAGCCATACTGCGTGACTCAGAGAACGCGCCCGGAGAAATATGAAACTGAGATAAAAGAAACAACGCTGTTGGCTTGTCAGATGCTCTTGAGGAATGCGAGGTACTGCTCGGCCCATTTCTCGCGCTGGTGATGCTTGACAATGTGATCCCGGTACTGGCGGCCGAGTTTCTCCCGGTCGATCTCACCTGAGCGCAGTTTGAGAATGAGCTGGCTGAGTTCTTCCGGAGAGTCGGACGGGTAGGTCAACGCCCCCCCGGCAAGGACGAGCTCCCGGATGGCCTCCCCTTTTCGGGATCCGAAGACGATCGGGTGGCCGGCAGCCATGTATTCAAACATCTTGGAAGGAAAGGCCATCTTGGCTACAGATACTTCCTTGAGACTCTCGATCAGAACATCGGCGGCCTTGAGAAAATAGGGAATTGTCTCCAGCGGCTGCAGACCGATAAAGCTCACGTTTTTCAGGCCGTAATCACGAACCATGTTCTCCAGAGCTTCGCGCTTCTGACCGTCGCCGAGAAACACAAAATGGATATCGGGCTGATCGGCGAGGTGACGCGCTGCCTCGATGACCGTCTCCAGCGGCCGTACCCATCCCAGGGTACCGCTGTAGAGCACCAGGAATTTCTCTTCCCAGCCGAACTTGTCCCTGATGCCGTTGGTGTCGGCCTGAATGAACTCTGAACTTACGCCCGATTTGATAGTCGCCACCTTGTCAGGGGAGATGCCAATCTTGAACAAGTAATTGGCAATACCGTCGGTGACCGGAACGAGCCGGTCAGCCTTGCGGTAAAGGGTATGAATGATACTCCGGATAACTTTTGTGAACAGCGATTGATTCAGGTTACCGAAATCCTCGCTCGATTCCGGCTGCAGATCGCGTACCTCAATGACGAAGCGGCAGCGCTTGATTTTGCTGATAATCCATCCGATTACCGGCGATGTCACCGGGGGCGTGGAGGCCAGAATGATGTCGTACTTACCTTTGAGACGGAAAGAATTCCAGACCGTAGTGACCAGAAAAGTTATAAAACCAACCATCCTCTTTTTAGGCTGGCTGTTGGAGGCCGGCAGAACCCAGCTTCGATAGACCTTAACCCCATCGAATTCTTCCTGATAGAAGAACTTTCCGCGGTACTTTTTGGGCACAATTCCGTCGGGGTAGTTCGGGATGGCGGTCATCACCGAAACATCAATGCCATTTTTTACAAAATAGCGAGCAAACTCAAAAAGCCGCCTGACTGCACCCTTCTCAGGAGGAAAATGTTGTGTAATTATCAGGATTCTCATAACTTGCTTTAGAAAGCTATCCTTTTTTGAGGAATTTGCAAGAGAATTCCCACAAAAGGGGGCAATTATTTTGGGCTTTTTTCGCTTGACTAAGCCCCAAAACACCAATAATTTTAGCGGAAATTTAGACTGTACCAGAAACTCAAATGTACAAGAGATAAACTCGAAAGAGAGAGGTAGAAGAATGCGCAGAGTTACAATTCTTGTCATTATCATGACTGCTTTGGTGGCGTTTTTGGCCCTGACCGCTATGGCACAGGAAGCCAAAGAAGAGGCCAAAGAAGAATTAGGAGTTGACGAAAAGTCTGAGGCAATTTCAAATGCTCAAAAGGTTCGTAATGATTTATACAATTCTTATGAGAAGCTGATTGTTGACCTTTCACACTCTACGATGACTACCGCTCATATTGGAGGATTACAAGCGCGCGCGAGAGCACAGAGAGCTGTTGAGATTGCTCCCTTAGATAGTAATGTTTTAATAGCCCAAGGTGCTTATGATAGAGCTAAAGACCTTTTAGATGACTGGTCTGACGATTATAATGAAGCGATGACCTTTCAAATGCAAGCCGCGCAACTTAATATAAATATGATGGAAGGAGAACTTAACAGAGAGCAACAAGAGAATTTAGCTGAAGCTCAAATCAAGTTTGATATATGGCAAGCAGAATTTAATAGAAATTTAGATACGCAAGATGAAGTTAAAAAATTGATGTTGATGTTCCCAGAAGCAGGCGTTTCAATTGCTGACAGTTGGGAAGATGCTTATAAGAAAATTAGTCCTTATGTTCAAGATGAAAAAGACTTTGAGCAAAAGATTAAAGATTTAGAATTGAAGATCGCAGAAAAAGCATTGGCAAAACCTTACTGGAAAGCGACTGACGATGAAGATATCAAGATAGTCAAATGGACACAAAAAGTTGAAGACGCTGGTCTGACTGGACTTCCTCAAAGTCAAGTAGATGACATTTTTAATCTTAAATCTCCACCTAATTGGTTTAATAAATCAATGGAGCAAGAACATCAAATGTCAAAAGATTGGCAAGATGAATGGACGGAAGAACGAGATAAAGTAATAAAGATTTTTAGCGAGGCAGAAGACGAAGATGAATTTTCTTTTGCTGCAATAACGAAAGGGGCGAGAAATGCTGGAATGAGTGTTGAAGAGTTTAAGAAGTTGAGTATTGATGAACAAAATATGTGGATGGAAGAATTTTAATTAAAACTTATGGCAATCTGGGACAGAATAAAACCTCCGACACAAGATATACGGACAATCGGTTCGTGGGCTTTTAATATACTCCGTCCACCGGTCAAAGACATTAAGACTATTGGACGAGCTATTAAACCTCCCATAAGAGATATTGCAACGATAGGACGAGCATTGCCATATACGAGAAGTCCGTTTGAGGCTTATAGAAAAATGACCTATGAGCCAGTCAAGGAAAAATATGAATATGCAGCTGAACTAAAAGAAAGTTTTAGCAAGGGATTAAGTAGGGGTTGGTTACTTACTGGTTCTGTAATGGAAAGAGTAGCGTCGGTAGGAGCTAAAAAAGTCGGATGGGATGAAGTATCAGAAAAATTAGACAGATTAGCAACCGCTGATAAGGAATTAGCAAGGGCTGGTGTAAATGTCGTAGATACAAGAAAATTTAGCGAGAAAATAAAAGACCCTCACTGGATAGTAGAGGGAATAGGACAAAATCTTCCTAAT
>JAGLYY010000454.1 GCA_023131935.1 Spirochaetales bacterium
CTTAAGGGAAGAGGTTCACGCCAAGGACGCCAAGGCGCCAAGTTAAGCGGATATAAACCTGGCCATAGAAGAGTCTAAAACACTATATTAAAAACTAAGGAAGTAAAGAATATTATAAATCGAGAAATGAGTAATGAATAACTGGAGGTGGGCAAATGACAAGGCATTTTCCGATTATCGTTGAACAGGACATTGATGGAGTATTTATCGTTGGGTGTCCTGTTCTTCAGGGGTGTCGTTCATATGGGAATTCTATGCACGATGCGCTTGCTAATATTCGTGAGGCTATAGAACTGTGTCTTGAAGATGAAACGGTTACCCCAGAAGATAGTACCGTATTTGTTGGAATTCGTGATATTGAAATGGTCGTTTAAGCATGTCTGTATTCCCGTCAATTTCATTTAATGAATTTATCCATCGTGTTGAGGCTTTGGGGTTCATCCGAGCCAGGCAGAAAGGCTCGCATATTAGATTTGCTCATTCAGATGGCCGAAAAACAACCATTCCTGATCATGGTAACAAGGATGTACCCAAAGGTCTTCTTTTAAAAATCATCCGACACGATTTGGAAATGGATCCCAGGGATTTTTTTAACTAATAGAGCCAAAATACATCTGATAATAAAGAACTAAGGGCTTATGCTGAAAGTTATTAAAAGCTTAAGGAAATGATTTTAATCTGTAGAAAAAGAGTGCTGAGAAATCTGGAGGATTGATTCTTTGCGAGCTTTGCGTGAGTTTCCTTGGAAAAGAGGTTCACGCCTATATGCCCTGCATGTAGCAAACATACAGGTTTAGGCGCCAAGAGGTAAGAGAATATAACCATCCAGATTTCTACATAGTCATAAATACATTAATAAAGGAAGCAGTGGAGTTTGCACAGGAGAGAAGAAACTACTATGGAACCTTTTGATATTGTAAAAGCCAGGGAAAACCTTAAAAAGCGAAGGGAGGAAGCGGCGAAAGAACGGGAAAGGCTCTTTAATAAAGCCTATGCTGATTGTAAAGCGATTATTAAAATGATCATCGAACGTTTCAATCCGGAGCGTATTTATCAATGGGGTTCTCTTCTTGACAAGAAGATGTTTACCGATTATTCGGATATCGATATTGCCCTGGAGGGTATGCGGTCAATTGAGGATATGGTCGAGCTGGAACGGATCGCGGAAAGGATGACCGAATTCCCTCTCGATATCGTAGAGCTTGAAAAGGTTCCTTCCGCTTATGCGGATACAATTCGATCCAAAGGAATGTTGGCATATGAAAGGAACTGATCCTGAAGTGCTTTTAGGAGAACTTGAGAAAGGAATGGAGGTTCTTACTGGAGTGTATTTATTCTTTGAGCAAAGTCTCATGCAAGATGTACCAAAACTGGGCAGGAGCCGGAGTGCCGCGGTTCTTTTAGCTGGAATAATTGACAATTACTATACCGGCCTTGAAACGATGTTCTTTCGGATCTCACAGTTTTTTGAAAATTCACTAGGCAAAGCCCGCTGGCATGCTGATTTGCTGCAGAGAATGCGTATTTCCGTAAAAGGTGAACGTGTTGAAGTTATAAAGGATGAAACCTTTGCATGCCTCGATGAAATACGGCGGTTCAGACATTTTAACAGGTATTACTATAATCTTGACTACGATTGGGACCGGATCGATTTTCTTATAAAAAAAATGCAGCAAGCCCATCCGCTTGTAGTAGATGATATCAATAGATTTATGACGTTTCTTCATGAGCTGAGGTAACAAATGGTTCCTGAAGGGCCAGGGATCATATAGAACGAGATGAACGATCGCTTTAATCAGCTGTTTGTAATAGGGTTATTTTTCATAGTGTATTCAATAATGTCATATATATTACTGTTTCATAAGTGTACTAGTGGAAGAGGACGAGAGAGATCTTCTTGAGGCTCTTTTCCCGGTCGATTTCCTGTTGCTGCCTCCCGAGAAAAGTTATTTGCCGAATATGTATTCCTCTACCGCGAAACTTCTCGTCAGTGAGGATTCCATCGCGGCTTTCTTTTTTGCTGTTATTGCGGACTTTGTCAGAAATGCTTGGCATAATATAAAGAATGATTCGGAGTGGGTGCGGAAGTTGAAGGTTGGTTAATCTGGGGGTTATTGGTATTTTGGAATATTCTGCCCGTTCGGGTGTCATGATCCTATTTCAAACGGTTTCATTACAATGGCAACTTTAATATCCGTTTATCAGTTTCTTACATAACAAAAGTGAATACTCTTGTTTAATTATAAATTACCTAGA
>JAGLYY010000455.1 GCA_023131935.1 Spirochaetales bacterium
CTGGGAGTAATCGCGGAAATATCCGATGAGGTTGCGGTTATGTACCTCGGTATGATTGTAGAGCAAACTTCAGTTAATAAAATATTTCGTAAACCTCTCCATCCCTATACTGAAAAGTTGATGAAGGCTATTCCAAAGATAGGGAAAAAAAGTAAGGAGAGACTTGTTGCGATAGATGGGGTTGTCCCAATACCACTGAATCTTCCTGTCCAGTGTGGTTTTTTTCCACGGTGTTCAAAAGCCATAAAGAACCGCTGTGATAAATCGGTTCCGGCGCTTAAGGAAATAGAAGAGGGACATTTTGTCCGCTGCTTTTTATATCATAACGAAGAGGAGCACTAATTGATTGACAATAAGGTTTTATTAAAAGTTAACGATCTGCGAAAGTATTTTCTCGTAGAGAAAGGAATTCTGAAGAAGTCAGTCGGAACCGTAAAAGCTGTTGACGACGTTAGTATTACTATCATGGAAGGAGAAACATATGGTCTGGTGGGCGAATCAGGCTGTGGAAAGACTACCTTTGGCCGCTGCATTCTGAGGGGGATTGAACCGACCTCCGGAGAAATCTTGCTGGATATTGATAATGAACCTGTTGATCTTAACCGGTTGGATAAAAAAGAGCTCAGGGCGACACGCCGGTACGCTCAAATGATATTTCAGGACCCGTATGCCTCTCTGGATCCGAGAATGACGGTGCTGGATATCGTAGGGGAACCGCTGAAAATAAACGGGATAGCAAAGGGGCAAGAGCTGAAGGATATGGTTATTGAACTGGTACGAATAGTTGGCCTTGAAGTTAAGTATTTGAACCGGTATCCCCACGCCTTCAGCGGGGGACAGCGGCAACGAATCGGAATAGCCCGCGCGCTTGCTACAAAGCCAAAGCTTATAATCGCGGATGAGGCAGTTTCCGCTCTCGATGTATCGGTGCAGGCACAAATTTTAAACCTGCTTCAGAAGCTTCAGCAAGAGCTCGGATTGACTTATCTGTTTATCTCACACGATCTGAGTGTAATCCAGCATATTTCCGATAGAGTCGGAGTAATGTATGTGGGGAAGCTGAATGAGGAGGGAAAAACAGAAGTTCTTTTCCAGTCTCCCGCGCATCCCTATACGGAAGCGCTGTTATCGGCCATCCCAAAAACAAATCCCGAGATTAAAATGGACAGGATTTATCTTCCTGGAGATGTAGCGAATCCGGCGGACCCCCCGTCAGGCTGCTATTTCCATCCACGCTGCCAATATGCCAAAGAGATTTGTCGAAAAGAAGAACCGGCCTGGAAAGAAATTGAACCGGAACATTTCGTAAGTTGTCATTTTTCAGGAGAATTAAAGCTGAGAGGTGTTTAATAAAATAATGAGGAGAGAACACGAATGTTTAAACTGAAACGGATAAGCAGCGGACCTATATTACTGCCGAAAAAAGATAACTCATGGGAGGCGGGTGCTGTTTTTAATTGCGCTGCTATATACGAGAATGGCCTTGTGCATATGATCTACCGTGCAAGTGATATTGCTCCTAATGGCAAAGTGGGACCATTCATAAGCCGCCTCGGGTACGCGGTAAGTAAGGACGGCATCTCATTTAACAGGATGAGAGAACCGGTATTATCAAATGATGTTCCCCAGGAAAGGAGAGGTGCTGAAGACCCAAGAGTGGTAAAAATAGATGATACCTACTACATGATGTATACAGGTTTCACTGGAGAGGACTTCAGGATTTGTATTGCAAGCTCTAGGAACCTGATAGATTGGAAACGCCACGGGGTTGTTCTTGATGAAAAGAATAAGGATGCCTCTCTTTTTCCGGAAAAGATAAACGGAAGATATGTAATGTTTCACAGAAGGGAGCCGGATATCTGGATCGCTTATTCCGATGACCTAAAAAATTGGACCGGCCATAAAATGATAATGAGTCCGGTTGAAGGTTCTGCCTGGGAGGATAAAAAGATAGGGATAGCGGGTCCTCCGATCAAGACGGAAGAGGGTTGGTTTCTTATCTATCATGGAGTAAGTACCGCGAACAATGCTTACAGCCTCGGAGCGGCGCTTCTTTATCTGAAGGATCCTTCAAAGGTTCTGGCAAGACAGAGCGAACCTGTACTAGAGGCGGAACTTGAGTGGGAAAAAGAAGGGGCCGTTCCAAATGTGGTTTTTTCATGCGGCCAGGCGGAAATCGGAGAAAAGATTCTTGTCTACTACTGCGGAGCTGATACGGTGATAGGTGTGGCTGAGGTAAATAAAGATGAGATTAAGTTTGATTAAGAGAAAGGTATTTTAAGGATGAAATTGATCCGTTATAATAATAATCCTATTATCAGCCCTCAGGGTGATGATTGGGAGGCCTGTGCAACCTTCAATCCAGCTGCCTTTTATAAAGATGGGAAAATACATGTTCTCTACAGGGCGTGCGGTGATTACCTTAAATATGCGGCGAATCTAGGCTATGCAACATTTGATAAGAATATGAATCTTATTGAAAGAGCTGATGAGCCGATATTCAAAATCGATAAAAAAGCATGGGAGTTTACCATAGAAGATGCAAGGATATGTGAGATAGAAGAGGAGTTTTTTCTAACATATGTTGTCAGTCCGACTCCCTTCTGCCCCGGACCTGTCAGAGTACGGCTTGGCATTCCAAAACCTGAGCAATCTTATGCCTATACTGCCCTTGCCAGGGGAAAGGACCTATTTAACCTGACAAGGCAGGGAGTGATTACCCCATTTGGTGTCGGTGAACGTGACACACTATTCTATCCGGAAAAAATTGGTGACAGATATGCAGTAATCCACAGACCAGGCAACTGGATTGGATCTAAATACGGCACTGATGCTCCGGGAATATGGTTCGCGTATTATAACGAGGAAGGCAGGTACCTTTCTGAACATAAACTTATGATGGAGACCAGGGAGGGTTGGGAATCAAAAAAGATCGGTGCAGGACCGCCCCCGATAAAAACGGATGAAGGATGGCTGCTTCTTTACCATGGTGTTGATGAAAATAGTATATATAGAGCCGGGGCTGCCCTGTTTGACATCGACGAGCCATGGAAGATGATAGCCCGAACTCCTAAGCCTATCCTAGAGCCTGAAGAAGAGTATGAAAGAGTCGGCGATGTACCTGATGTAGTATTTCCTGAAGGTAATTTTGTAATCGATGGTGAACTCGTTGTAATTTATGGGGCCGCGGATAAGTACTGCTGTGCGGCAAAGATCGCTTTATCAGAATTGATGGACTATCTTCTTGATCACAGGTGTAAGTCATAACTTTAATTCAACAGTTCTAAATATAGCCAAAGAAATAGCAACGCAATAGATTGCTTTGCTATTTCTTAGCTGGTTGTTTTTGGAGATCCAATAAAGCATAAAAGGAACACTAATGTTTAAGCTGAAATGAGTCCGGTTGAAGGTTCTGCCTGGGAGGATAAAAAGATAGGGATAGCGGGTCCTCCGATCAAGACGGAAGAGGGTTGGTTTCTTATCTACCATGGAGTAAGCAAGGTGAACAATACCTACACTCTAGGGGCCGCGCTTCTTGATATAAAAGATCCATCAAAAGTCCTGGCAAGACAGAGCGAACCAGTATTAGAAGCGGAACTTGAGTGGGAAAAAGAAGGGGCCGTTCCAAATGTGGTTTTTTCATGTGGTCAAGCAGAAATCGGAGAAAAGATTCTTGTCTACTACCGCGGAGCTGATACTGTAATCGGTGTCGCCGAACTAAAAAAAGGCTAAAAAGGAGGCTTGACTATCAGGACTAAACCAGTTAAACTAACAGTAGGGTAGTTTGAAGAGGTTGATTGTGAAGACTGTAAATATTCACGAGGCCAAAACAAGGCTTTCAGCAATACTCGTTGAAATAGAGAAAGGTGAATCATATTTAATTTGCAGGAACGGCAAACCGATTGCCGATATTATTCCTCATGAAAGAAAAAAAAGGACCGAGTCTCATCCTGTACTGAGTCAGATACAGATAAATTATGATCCTACCGAAGAATTAACCGATGAAGAGTGGGGGGAAATAGAATGATTCTTCTGGACACCTGTGCTCTGCTTTGGTTATCGCACAGACAGGAAAACATAAGTCCTGCTGCTTTGAAGAGAATAGATGAAGCCGCGGTCGTGTATGTATCCGCGATTACGGGATTTGAGGTGGGATTGAAGTATCGTATGGGGAAATTATCTCTGCCTGTTCCGCCTAAAAGTTGGTTTGAGCAGATTATAGAACACCATGATTTATCAGTTATTAATTTAGATTTGGACATTTCGATTAATGCAGCTGAATTGCCTTTCATACATAAAGATCCATGCGATAGATTCATTATTGCAACAGCCATGTCTTTGAATCTCCCGGTGGTGACTGCTGATAGTAATTTTCCAAAATATGGAATTGATGTTTTTATCTGAATGACAGGAAATATC